>JAICEV010000308.1 GCA_025923975.1 Propionibacteriaceae bacterium | reverse complement strand
GGGTTGCGATCGTGGAAGCCCGCGTAGGGGTACACGATGGGCGGCGGAAGCGCCGTCCAGGTGGTTACGACCACTAGTGTCGCGGCTCGGCACTCGGCTTCATCAGCCGCCCACCTGAGCGCGATTTCACTGCAGTCAGATCCATCGACACCCACCACAATGCGCCGCTGTGCTTGCATCGCTCGCTCCCTGATATCGGATGACCACTCAGCTTAGAAAGAGCTGACGACGTTAGGGCTCGAGTCGCTGAGCTCGTTGCTCGAGGTAGCGCCGTTCTGCCAGGTTCTGCGTGAGCCCCGCGGCTTCCCGGTAGAGGTCGGCGGCCTGCACGAGATTCCCGTCGAGTTCCAGCAAATGAGCCCGGACGGCGCGCTCTCGCTGCCGGATGAGCGGGTCGTCGGCGAGATTGTCCAGCAGCGCCAGGCCGCGTCGGGGCCCGTACGCCATCGCAACGGCGACGGCCCGGCTGAGCCGGATCGGTGGTGTGGGAGTGAGCCGTTCTAGCAACGCGTACAGGGCGGCTATCTGCGGCCAGTCGGTTTCGGCGTAGCTGAGGGCTCCGTTGTGCACGGCGGCGATGGCGGCCTGCAACTGGTACGGCCCTACCTGCCGTCGCCGCATGGCCGCGGTGATCAGCGCTGTTCCCTCGGCGCTGAGAGCACTGTCCCACTGATCGCGCTGCTGATGTTCCATGGTGACCAGATCCCCTGCTGAGTCCAGGCGGGCCGGACGGCGGGCGTCGGTGAGCAGCATGAGTGCCAGCAGGCCGGCCACTTCTGGCTCCTCGGGCAGCAGCCGCTGCAGCATGCGGGCCAGCCGGATCGCTTCCGCGGTCAGATCGACTCGGTGAAGTTGATCACCTGCGGTTGCCGCATAGCCCTCGTTGAAGATCAGATACAGCACCCGCAGCACCGCGGCGAGCCGATCAACGCGGTCCTCGGCCGGTGGCAGGACGAACCGTCCGCCAGCCGCCTTGATCTGCTGCTTGGCACGGCTGATTCGCTGGCTCATGGCGATCTCGGTCACGCCGTATGCGTGGGCGATCTCCGCGGTGGTCAACCCACCCACGGCGCGCAGCGTCAACGCCACCTGCGATACCGGGCTCAGCACCGGATGGCAGCACAGGAACAGCAGCGTCAGGCTGTCATCTGTGGCGGTTTCGTCGACGGGAGCTGGTGTGGGCCGGCTGGCCAACTCGTATTCGCGGCGCTGCCGGACTTGATCAGCACGGAGCTGATCGATCATGCGGCGGTATCCCACCCGGATCAGCCAGCCCCGGGGATGATCGGGTACGCCCTGCGTCGGCCACTGCTGAGCCGCGGCGAGCAGGGCGTCTTGGACCGCGTCCTCGGCGATGTCGAAGTGGCCGAACCGGCGCACCAACGCGCCGAGCACCTGCGGCGCCTCGGCGCGCAACAGGTGCTCGAGCTCCGGCGACTCGGACATCGCAAGGCGGTGATCAGGTTCGGGACTCAGTTTGGGCCACCGACTCGGTGAAGTCCTCGCCCATGATGGGTCGGATTTCGACCGTGTCGCCGATCGCCGCGACGACCTGGCGGGCGATTTCGACGGCGCGGTCATAGCCACGGCAGTCAATGACGGCGTAGCTGGCCAGCACTTCTTTCAGCTCCGCGAACGGTCCGTCAGTAACCACGACTGCGTCGGCCTGCTTGCGCAATGTCCTCGACAATGACGGGTGCCCAAGTCCTTCGGTGGCCACCAGTTCTCCGGACGCCGACAGCTCGGTCTGGAACTTCTCATAGATCGCGAACGCCTCCAGCGCCTCCGCCGACGGCACATCGGCGGCGTCGGAGGACTCCCACTCGGCGATCGGGGTGTAGCTGAGTAACAGGTACTTCACGACAGTCTCCTCGATCTAGTACGGCCGCAGCCTAAGCCCGCGACCTCTCACGGCCATGGCCAGAGCGCAGTAGCCACACGGCAACTGCAGTGGTCCAGCTGAACGCCATCAGTCCGTTGACAGCGACCTGGATGCTCATCCAAGCCGGATTCACCGGTGCCAGGAAGACCAGAGCGGCGGCGGCGTTCAACACAGCCGCCAAAACGGCGCGGCGACGGGCCATCCGTACGGTCAACACAATGCAGGCCGCGGCCAGGCCGGTGTAGGCGAGCGTGGCGGCGATGAGATGAGCGATACCGTGCCATGACATGGTTGCCGCAGGTCCGTCTGGGGTGCCGATCGGGAAGCCGTTCTCAGGATCCATGACGAACACACCGGAGGCGATCAGCCCGAGTCCGAAGACCGCAATGAGCGGACCCAGCCAACGCCGACCAGCGCCATCAGTGATGGTGCGCTTGACGCCGACAGCGAGACAGAGCACTCCGAGGCCCGCCACGATGAAGTTGGCGATCTGTACAAAGCCAGGGCCGCCGGTGGCGAGCTGGCTCAGCGGGTGCCGCCGCAGATCGAACCCGTCGCGGAGCAGAACCTGGGCGGTGGCCACTGCGGCGAAGATGGGTCCAGCGACGGCGCCGACGATCAACAAGATCCGGGTGGGCACAACTGGGGTGCTCGGCCGATCGATCGCGGGGGCGGTCTGTGCGGTATTGGCGTTCATGACAACTCCTTCTGAGTAGTGGTGGTTGCCGCTACGTCGGGGTCACGCCTGGCAGTCCGACATCCCTGCGATGTGACTTGAATCACATTTATTGGCTTACTGGGTGATGTCGAAATAGCCGCTCCAGCTCCGATGTGGCCGCACTCAGCCCGATCAGCGGGCAACCGATAAAGGAGATGACAATGTCCGAGGCCTACACACCTGAACCCACCAAGCCAAGCGAGGCCATGGCGGCGCTTGACCGTCTAGTCGGCACATGGACCGTGACCGGGGAAGCTGAGGGAACGATCAGCTATGAGTGGATGCCCGGCCGGTTCTTCTTGCTGCAGCACGTCGAGCTCACCCAGTACGGGCAGCCGACCACCGGTCTGGAAGTGATCGGTCATCTCCGTCCCTTCGGTGAGCCACCGAGCGAGGAAGTCTGCTCACGCTTCTACGACTCGGTCGGCAACCATTGGACTATGTCTATAAGTTGACCGGGGACACCTTGACCATCTGGGCAGGCGCGAAGGGCGGCCCCGCCTACTACCGAGGCGAGTTCAGCGCCGACGATCAGACGTTCAGCGGCGACTGGGTCTACCCCGACGGTGGCGGCTACAGCTCAACCATGACCCGGTCCTGAACCTCCCGCCTCCAACCGGGTCAGGCAGTCTAGGGCTGTGACCACATCGACTCAGGATCTGCCCTGGTGGCTCCTGCACGTCGACATGGATTCGTTCCTGGCGGCCGTGGAAGTCCGGCGACGACCTGAGTTGCGCGGCCGCCCGGTGGTGGTGGGTGGCGACGGTGACCCAACAAGGCCGCGGCAGGTGGTGGCCACAGCGTCGTACGAGGCGCGGGCGTACGGGGTGCACTCAGGGATGCCGATGCAGCGCGCGCTCCGCAAGTGCCCGGACGCGGTGTTCCTACCGAGTGATCATCCGGCCTATGACGCCGCCTCGGCGGAAGTCATGGAAGTGCTGCGGAGCTTCGGGTACCCGGTCGAGGTGTGGGGTTGGGATGAAGCGTTCCTCGGCGCCTGCCACGACGATCCTGAGGAGCTAGCTCGGGCCGTACGCACAGCCGTTCAAGATCGGACCGGTCTGACCTGCGCCATTGGCATCGGGGACACCAAGGAGCGGGCCAAAATGGCGACTGGGTTCGCCAAGACGGCGCCGGAGCACATCTACCGTCTGGACTCGAGCAACTGGATCCCGATGATGGGCGACCGCGATGTGGTGGAAGTGTGGGGCATCGGCAAGCAGACCGCGGCCCGACTCGCGGTGCACCACCTACGCACCGTTACCGATCTAGCCTTGGCTGATCGGGACGAGCTGGCTGCCTGGTTTGGCCCAACCATCGGTCCTCGGCTTCGCGTGCTGGCTCGTGGCGGATCCTCACGGGCTATCACGACCGAGCCGTGGCTAGCCCGATCGAAGAGTCGCCAGGTGACCTTTGCCAGCGACCTCACTGACCCGGATGACAGCGGGCAAGAGGTTGCGGCGATGGCGCGCGAGCTGTGTGCGGAAATCAATGCCGACGGACGGCAGGTGACTCACGTCGGTGTGACTGTCCGTACTCGGTCCTTCTTCACCCAGGTCAAGACCGGCAAGTTACCGGAGGTGACAACCGACCCGCGAGTCGTCGAGGCGAGTGCGCTGGCGGTGTTGGGGCGCTTCGACCTGAATCGTCCCGTGCGGATGCTCGGTGTGCGGTTGGATCTGGCGACCGTCCCTCAGCGCTGATCACGATCCTTCTTCGGGTTTCCGCCCTAGCGGAGCAACACATAGGGTCGTTCGTGATCACAAGTGTTCAAGCGGCCGCATCCGGGCTCGGATTTGGGTTCTTTCTGATCACAAGCACCTAAACGGCCGCATCCGGGCTCGGATTTGGGTCCTTTCTGATCACAAGCACCCAAACGGCCGCATCCGGGCTCGGATTTGGGTCCTTTCTGATCACAAGCGCCTAAACGGCCTAAATGGCTTTAGGCCGCCATGTCCAACGCACCGACCCCACGCGGGCTGCCCGTCAGAGTGCCTGTGCACACAGCTGTTGGCGGCGGCCG
>JAICEV010000307.1 GCA_025923975.1 Propionibacteriaceae bacterium | reverse complement strand
GGATGCAAACTCAGCCTTGCTCGCCGCCACGGATCGGTTGGACGGGCTGCTCGGGTCAGTCGCGACTCTTGTCAGAATTCAGTCCCCATACGAGACGGCGATTGCCGCTGCCTTCGGCGCGGCGGCCGATGCGGTGGCCGTAACCGGGCTGGAGGCGGCAATAGGTGCGTTCGACCATCTCAAAACAGAGGATTTGGGCCGAGCCGGAATGCTGCTTGGTGGAGCTGGTGAGCTCGAGCGGACTGACCAATGGCCAGCGCTTCCGCCTGGGGTGCAATACGCCATCGGGCTGGTTGACGTACCTGACCAGCTGATCACAGCGGTACAGCGGGTGTTGCGCAAGGTTGCCGTGGTCGATGACCTTCCCACGGCTCAGAGCCTGATCGCTGAACTGCCCGATGTCGTCGCCGTGACTCGCGACGGCGACGTCTTGAGCGCTCATTTTGCTGCTGGCGGATCGTCCGCGACTCCGACGCTGATCGAGGTGCAGTATGCGATCGAGGACACTGAGCGGCGACTGACTGAGGCTAGTCACGCGTGCGACCGGCTGCGCTTCGCTCAGAGCCAGCTGGAGGAGGAGCATCGGCAATCCAGTGCGACCGTCGAGGTCACGCTTGCCAGGCTGCATGAGTCCGACGCGGCGATGGCGGCGTTGGCTGAGGAGCTCGGTCAACTCAGCTCGACCGCCCGCTCCGCGCACGAGGAGGCGGACCGGCTGCGGCATGCCATCGCAGACGCGGAGGCGGCGCGCGACCGGGATGTCGCTGGGCTCGCCGATCTGGAGCACCGGCTCGAGCTCGCTGCCGAAACAGTGGACGAGATGGAACCGGATCATGCCGAACGTGACCGATTGGCCGAGCAGGCCCGGCTCGCTCGCAGTGCTGAGATGGATGCCCGGCTTGCGCTGCGGACTCTGGAGGAGCGGACCCGAGCGCTCGCTGGTCGAATCGATGCGCTACGCCGCGCCGCCGAGGGCGAACGCGAGGCACGCCTGCGCGAGATCGCACGCCGTGAGCGACTAGTGCGTGAGGCGCGTACTGCTGCTGCCGTACACGCCGGCGGGACATTCTTGGCGCAGCATCTGGAACGCTCCCTCGCCATGGCGGCTCGCGAGCGTTCGCAGGCGGAAGCCATGCGGACCGAAGCCGAGGCCGAGCTCAGTGCGGCGCGTGCCTCCGTGCGCTCGTTGACGCGAGACTTTGAGTCATTTGTCGATGCAGCCCATCGGGACGAAATTGCCAGGGCCGAGCAGCAGATGAGGGTGGAGGCTCTGGCCGAGCGGGCCATGGCCGAGCTCGGCCTGGAAGGTGCGGCGCTGCTGGCCGACTACGGACCTGAGCAGCCAGTGCCGGTCCTTACTCGGCAGGACGGCACTGCCTTTGCCAGCGAGGACGAGCAACCCGAGCCCGTTGCGTACGTCCGCGACCAGCAGGAGAAGCGGTTGCGGGTTGCCGAGCGCGAGCTCGGCGTGCTTGGCCGGGTCAACCCGCTCGCCCTCGAGGAGTTCGACGCCTTGGAAGCGCGACACCAGTTCCTCTCCGAGCAGCTGGAAGACCTGCGGAAGACCCGTCGAGATCTCCTCGAGATCATCGATGAGGTTGACAACAGGGTGGAGCGAGTCTTCGCGGAGGCGTACGACGACATCGCTGCTGCGTTCGAGCGCGTGTTCGCTCGGCTCTTCCCGGGCGGCGAAGGTCGGCTGGTCCTGACTGAACCCGGAAACTGGCTGACCACCGGGGTCGATGTCGAGGCCCGCCCACCGGGGAAAAAAATCAAGCGGCTCTCGTTGTTATCCGGTGGTGAGCGTGCCCTGGTGGCCGTCAGCTTCCTGATCTCGCTCTTCATCGCGCGGCCGAGCCCGTTCTACATCCTCGACGAGGTGGAGGCCGCTCTCGATGACACGAATCTCGGACGCTTGTTGGAGATCTATGAGGAGCTGCGGGCGACGAGCCAGTTGCTGGTGATCACGCACCAGAAGCGGACGATGGAGATCGCTGACGCCTTGTACGGCGTCAGCATGCGCGGTGACGGTGTCTCAACCGTGATCTCCTCGCGGCTACGTGAGACCGAGTCCGTCGCCTGATGTAATGAAATCGAGAGCAAGAAACGGCATTTCGTTCACGACATCGTGATCTTCGCTTGGCAGACTATGGCCCGAGAGCTGTTCCACTGGCACCGCACGCATAGCAATTGCGACTGTACGACCTGTAAGACAGTTCCTTCCCCATTCCGCTTGACATCGACTGTCTGAAAGGGGTGTTCGTGGCCTCCATCGTCGTGGCAATGATTGTGATCTTGGTCGTTGCAACCTGCATTGTGGGTCTGGTCCTGCTGGGGATGGAGGGGCGTGGGAAGCAGCGCGCACCGAAGTTGGCCGACCACATGGCCCGCGCGGCGCAGCATCTCAATGGTGATGCGGAGCCTCCCGCTCGCCTGATCAAGCTGATCGAGTCCAGCCGCGATCGCTGAGCTGAGGGTCGGCTCATCCTCGCCTAGGATGTGCCGGTGGATGCGACAACTCTGTGGTTGATCGTTGGCGTCATTCTGCTGCTGGTCGTCGGTCTCGTCGGTTTTGTCGCCCTAGGTAGACGTCGAGCGCTCCGCACCGGCGAACCACCGCCAAGCGTCGAGAGGGCACCACGAGGCTGGGAAAAGCCGGCCGAGGACTCCGGCGATGGACCTTCCGCCACGCAGGTTGATGTTCGCGCGACGCCGCCCGATGTTGCGCTACCAGAAGTCGAACTAGTCCCGGAGGCGCCGGAGCTCGAGCGCCCTGAAGCTCCCGAGAGCCGGTTGATGCGCCTGCGCCGCCGGTTGGCTGGATCGAATAGCGCGCTTAGCCGCGGCCTGCTGTTGTTGATCAGCCGTGATCGGATCGATGAGGATACCTGGGAGGAGTTCGAGGCGACGCTGATCACATCCGATCTTGGTGTCGCACCGACGACTGAGCTGGTGGAGTCGCTGCGGAACAAGCTGCGGGTCGAGGGGATCTCCGAGCCGGGACAGGCAAAGGCCATTCTGCGAGCCGAATTGATCAAGCTGGTCGATCCCACTATGGACCGTAGTCTCAATGCCGACCGGGCCGAACAGCCTGCTGTGGTCATGGTTGTCGGAGTGAACGGAACCGGCAAGACCACAACGGTGGGCAAGCTTGCCCGGGTCTTCGTCGCCGAAGATAAGGATGTGCTGCTGGGCGCCGCCGACACCTTTCGGGCGGCCGCGGCGGATCAGCTGGAAACCTGGGGGAGCAGGGTAGGAGTGCCGACTGTGCGAGGCGCCGAGGGCGCCGACCCGGCAAGCGTCGCTTTCGAAGCAGTCAGAGCCGGCATCGAGCAAGAGGTCGACGTGGTGCTGATCGACACTGCGGGGCGACTGCACACCAAAGTTGGGCTGATGGATGAGCTGGGCAAGGTGAAGAGGGTGATCGAACGTCAAGCACCGGTCGGTGAGGTGCTCCTGGTGCTGGATGCCACCACTGGCCAGAACGGACTGACCCAGGCTCGAATCTTCGCCGAAGTGGTCGACGTGACCGGGATTGTGCTCACCAAGCTGGACGGCTCCGCCAAGGGCGGCATCGTTGTCCAGGTACAACGAGAACTTGGCGTGCCGGTCAAGCTCGTCGGTCTCGGCGAAGGTGCAGATGATCTTGCTCCCTTCGATGCCGAGGTCTTTGTCGATGCCCTGTTGGAGCAGGCGGCGTGACGAGCATCCTTCATCCACCAGTCGAGGGAGCGGCCTTCGACGCGTTTCTGCAGAATTCAGCGCCGGCCAGCAGAGATCATCAAAGATGGCAGCCCGAGGACGGCGTGATGCCGGCCCTCTATCTCAGCCATGGGGCACCGCCGGTCTTCAATGACGCGCATTGGATGGATCAGCTGTTCGCTTGGTCGCGCTCCTTGCCGAAGCCGACAGCTATCTTGATCGTGAGTGCCCATTGGGAGGCCGCCCCGCTGGCTCTCTCGGCACCAGCAGCCGGGACTCCACTGGTCTATGACTTCAGCGGATTCGGACGCCGGTACTTCGAGATGACTTACCAAACACCGGATGCGTCGGCGCTAGCGGCGAAGGTCGCCGCGTTGATGTCGGATGCCGAACCGGTGCACGAGCATCCGAGCCGCGGTCTCGACCACGGCGCCTGGGTGCCACTGAAGGTGATGTATCCATACGCAGATGTTCCGGTGCTGCAGCTGAGCATGCCGACCCACAATCCGGACCGGCTGTTTCGGATCGGGCAGCAGCTTCAGTCGCTCCGCGAGGAGGGCGTGCTGATCATCGGATCCGGCTACATGACCCATGGGCTGCCCTTTCTCGGCCGCGACAGCTGGGAACACAACGTGATCCCAGGTTGGTCGCGCGATTTCGATGCCTGGGCCGCAGAGGCGCTGGCGGCCGGGCGGATCGATGTGCTGGCCGACTTCCGGCACGCACCCGGAATGCCGTACGCGCACCCCACGGTTGAGCACTACACGCCGATCTTCGTCACCTTCGGTGCAGCGACCGATCCGTCGGCACCTCCGAAGGTTGTAATCGACGATTTCCAGATGGGCCTGGCGAAGCGGTCTTTTCAAGTCTCGTAACCGCAAAATGACGACTGCCGTCAGCTTGCGCGCTGTTGTGGCGGGTTGGCGGCGCGCCAGACTGCTTCGGCGAAGTCGGTGTTGCCGAGTG
>JAICEV010000306.1 GCA_025923975.1 Propionibacteriaceae bacterium | reverse complement strand
GCACGACATAGTTAGCAGGTGTCTCGGGACATAGTTAGCACCTTCCCTAGCTCGGAGGTGCGCCATGTCGATGGCCCGGCTCGTGATCACCGCTGTCACGATCGAGGGACGCAGCAAGAGTGAAGTAGCCCGGGACTATGGGATCTCCCGGGTCTGGGTGCAGAAACTCATCCGCCGCTTCGAGGCAGACGGCGAGGCGGCGTTCGAACCCCGGTCCCGCCGCCCGCACTCCAACCCGTACGCAGTCGATCTGGGGGTGGAGGACCAGATCGTGCGGCTGCGTAAGCAGCTGTCCAAGGATGGCCTGGACGCGGGCGCTGAGACCATCGCTGCACACCTTCAGATCAACGGCGTTTCCGCGGTGCCGGCGGTCTCGACGATCTGGCGGATCTTGTCTCGGCGCGGGTTTGTGGTTGCTCAGCCGCAGAAGCGGCCACGGTCCAGCTGGCACCGGTTCTGCGCCGAGCAGCCCAACGAACGCTGGCAAGCCGACATCACCCACTGGCGGCTCGCCGACGGGGCCGAGGTGGAGATCTTGAACATTCTCGACGACCACTCCCGGGTCAACATCGCCGCTAAAGCTCGCCGCATCACCTTGGGCTCGCAGGTGATCGACACCTTCCTTGCCGCATTCGGCCGGTGGGGAGCCCCGGCCAGCGTGCTTACTGACAACGGGGCGGTCTTCACCGCTAAACAGCGCGGCGAGGGCCGGGTCGCGCTGGAGGTGCAGCTGGGGCTGCGCGGAATCCGGATCCATCATTCTCGGCCCTACCATCCGCAGACCTGCGGCAAGGTGGAACGGTTCCACCAAACCCAAAAGAAGTGGCTGGCCGCCCAACCTAGGGCCGCTACCCTCGCTGGGCTGCAGCGCCAGCTGGACCGGTTCGCGGTCTACTACAACACCGTTCGGCCGCACCGCGCCCCCGGCCGGCGCACTCCGCCCAGGCCTACGCCGCCCGCCCCAAAGCCGTTCCGACCGGACCGATCATCCCCACCCACTACCGGGTCCGGACCGACAAGATCGACCGATGGGGCGCGGTCACTTTGCGCCACAACAGCCGGCTGCACCACATCGGCCTCGGCGCCCGCCTCGCCGGCACCCCGATCAGCTTGCTCATCGATGACCTGCACATCCGAGTCATCCACCGCCACACCGGCGCCTTGATCCGCGAACTGACCTTGGACCCGACACGGGACTACCAACCCCGCCGACTACCACCCCGACCACCCAAACAGACCGCGGCCACACCCCGGCCGGCATCTCGATCCCGGCAAAACCGCGCCACCGCAGCCGGAGTCAAGGCTGGCCGAAGGCCACCCGAAGGGCCCCGGCCTTTGACGCCGGCGAGGACGGCGCCACCATCACCAGCCGGGATGCCGGACACCCACAGAAATGCAACGATGTCTCAAGACACCTGCTAACGGTGTCCCGAGACATCACACTTGTGCGCCGCGAGGGAATCGAACCCCCAACCTGGGGTTGCGCATGCGCAACGGTGCTCTGTGGAGGGTGGCGGATGTTACTGCGTTGCTGTCACTGCTGCTGTCACGTTGGCTCGCGCGAGTGCGTCGTAGCGGGCGTTCGTGTCGAGCAGACCACGGCCAGTTCTTGGTCCAGGACCCTGATGGCAACCTAGTCCGGTTCGGCAGTCCGAAATGATGCATGTGCTCGGGTCGGGTTGCTGGCATTCATCGATGAATGGCGTTGACAGACGCGGCGCCGTCTGCAGGCTATTTGCGAACGTCGATGACGCCCATCATGCCTAGATCTTCGTGGTCGAGGATGTGGCAGTGGTAGACGGAGCGTCCGGTGAAGTCGTCAAAGAGGATCCGCACTGTGACGTTGCTGCGTGCCGGCACGTTGACGACGTCTCGCCAGGTTGGCTGTTCGATCGGCTTTCCGCCTGCTTCGATGACCTGCATCGGCCAAACATGAAGGTGGATCGGGTGATCCATCGGCGATGTGTTCGTGATGGTCCAATGCTCGATCGTGCCGGCCTGGACAGTCTGGTCGACCCGGTCAGGGGCGAACTCCTTACCATCGATTGCGAAACTCATCCCGCCGCCCATACCCATCCCCATGGCCAAGGTGAGTTCGCGCCGTGCTGCGACGGGCTTCCCGCGGAGGTCGAGCTGGCGTGTCCGTGTGGTGACGGAAGGCAGCGGTGTGGCCTTATCGCCGGTTACGTGGAGGGTGGCGAGGGTGCTGGATTCTGAAGTGCTGTCGGCCTGTGGCTCGTTACCCATCCCACCCATGCCCATGACCTGTCCTCGGGCGTAGGGCAGGGCCAGTAGCGGACTGGTTTCCTGCACAGCGGTGACCAGCAGGTCCGCCCGGTTACCTGGGAGGAGCAGGATCTCCTCGACGTCTCGGGGCTCGGCGAGACGGCCCGTGTCGATGCCGAGCAGCCGCAGTCGTTGACCGTCGAGGCGCACACGCAGGTAGCGCGCGGTGCACGCATTGAGGATGCGCCAACGCTCCCGCTCACCTGGCTTCGCTTCCAGAGTGGGAGCAGATTGCCCGTTGATGAGGACGAGATCGCCCTCTCGGCCCCTCAGGCGAGCCATCGCCGAGGGAGGTTGGATGTTGCCGGCGGCGTTCAGGGAGATGTCGGAGATGACGAGGACGCGTTCCCGAGTGATCGGTATGGAGCCGAACTCGCTCTCGGGTTCGTCGACGATGATGGCGCCATAGAGTCCGCCGAAGATCTGGTCGGCGACCATGCCGTGGTGGTGCGGGTGATACCAGAACATGCCGGGAGGATGGTCGGGGGGCAGTCGGTAGTCGTAGTCGAACGTGCTGCCTGGTTCGACGGTGACAAACGGGTTGTCTCCGTTGCGTTCGGGTGAGACGTGCAGGCCGTGCACGTGCAGGTTTGTCACCGTATCCAGTCGGTTGACCAACTGCACGCGTAACCGGTCTCCCGGGCGCAGCCGCAGCGTTGGGCCGGGCAGGCTGGCGTTGTAGCTGAGCGCGGTCGCTTGCCGATCTGCGATCCGGACCGGACCCTCGGCCGCCTCCAGTCGCACCGTCAACAGACCCTCGGTGCTGGTCAACGTCGACGGCTCGGCCAATTCCTGCCGCGCTGCGGGCGTGTTGCCTGAGAGTGTTCGCCAGGTCAGCCCTACGGTACCGACGGCAATACTGGTCAGGCCCAGCCCGCCAAGCTGCAGCGCCCGGCGACGGCTTATGGGTTGCATCAGCGGTTCTCCGTGAGGCCCATGAGCCGTTGCCGGTACTCCTCGCTGGTCAGCTCACCGCGGGCGTACCGTTCGTCGAGGATCGCGCGCGCGCGATCCTTCTCAGAGTTGCCCGGACGCGCGGAGCCCTGAGCTCTCGGCTGCCCGTCTTTCGGCCACACGACGATGACTCCGATGATGAGGATGCCGAAGAGAATGAGTGCTCCGAAGAGCCAGTACAGCCAGAACCCTCCCATTCCGTAAATTCCTATGTGACAAAGGGGCTCGTCGGACTCTCGGCAAGGACCTGGAGACGCATCTTGTACTCGTCCTCGTCGATGTCGCCGCGAGCGAATCGTTGGGCCAGAATTTGCTGCGGAGTTGGCGCTGCGTGGGAGTGCGAACCAGCCTGGCCTCGTTTGGTGTAGCGAATCAAAGCGATCGCGGCGATGATGAGGAGGCCCCAGAAAATAACATTGCCGATGATCATCAGGGCCCATGCCCAGCCATGCATGCCGGGGTAGTAATACATCATTGCGTTCTCCTATTGTCGATAGTGATTGAGGTGCCGTTTCGTTGTGCTTAGTTGGCCGGCTGGCATCGGCCTTGTCGTAGCGCAAATTGTTGTCTCGCCCAGTGTGCGGGTCGCCGCATCATGAGAATCATCACCGGAGGACACCGAGGCAGAGCGACGACGAGCGTGGGTGTTGGTTTCTGAGCCGCCAAGTGAAAGCAGACGCGCGCCAAGAATCAAAGGTGAGCCTCCGCAAACGACCCAGCGCGCGCCCTCCATGAGGATCCCTTCGACCAGAAACCGGAGATCACTCCCGCTTCTGTCATAAAGCCTGTGCCCAAGCGCAAGATGGCCGTAGAGACCAAGGTCCCGCTTACGGCGGGCACACATACCCGCAGCCCGCGCCCAGGGCGAGCCCGTTCTTCTGTTGAGAGAAGCAGCACCCTGGCGGGCGCCACGGCCGTCCAAGACGCTCGTCGCGTGATTTGAGGAGAAACACAGCTCAGTGGCGTCCGAGGCCGGCACTCGACGCCTGCAACGTCGGGAAGCTCGCGAGGGCGCATCGGAGTCGTCAGAGATGCATGCGAGTGAGGCCATGATCATCTCTCGGGTGACATGGTTGAGGGATGGTGATCCGGAGCAGACCGAGGGTTGCTCGGGAGGAGCCGGTATGGCCGGGCTCCGGCTAGGCCAGGGAGAGGAACAGCTTCTCCATTTTCTTGGTGTCGAGACTCTCGGCACCGCCTTCTTGGGCTAGGCACTGCTTCAGGCCGGTGGCCACGATGGCGAACCCGGCCCGGTCGAGGGCCTTGCTGACCGCGGCGAGTTGGGTGACGACGTCCTCGCACTGCCTGCCCTCCTCGAGCATGCGGATGACGGCGGTGAGTTGTCCTTGGGCGCGTTTGAGGCGGTTGGTGACCGGTCCCAGGCTGCCCGGATCGAGTTGCACCATCACTCCTCCTCGGCCGATCCGCCGGTCAGGCTGT
>JAICEV010000305.1 GCA_025923975.1 Propionibacteriaceae bacterium | reverse complement strand
GTCATGCGGCAACGGCTGATCGACGCAGGCCTAAGGAACGTCATCGTCGATACGATCAACAAGGAGCGCATCACCGTACGGACCGGACAGCAGCTTTGGGACTGGACCATCGGCGGCAACCCGATACCCGGCATGCTCGTGGCCGATCTCACCGATCAGCAGCGCGCAGACATCATCCGGGTGCTCGACGGCATGGTCCGCGAGCGCTCTGACGGCAGCGGCTCGGCCGTGCTGACCGCGCCACTGAACATCGGAGTTGGTACAAAGTAGGCACACACCACCGCACCGAGGCCAGGGCGAGGCTGACAGCATTGGAGCCTGCGCCGCCTCGGCCAAATGCGCCTAAACGAACTGGTCGCCGCGCAGTCATCGCGCAACACCCCGTGCGGCCACACACCCGCAACAAAGATGTCCGGGGACGCCATGTACGGGCACATGTGCAATAGGAATTGCTCGCTCAACGTCTAAGTAAGTGTGGGTACTGATCGTCATCGCGCGTGGAGGGGTTGTGCAGATTGCTGATTTCGCCGCGGTAACGGAGTTCTCGCTGTACCGCAAGCACTGGGGACGCGACCTGTTCGAGACCCTGATGTGGGAGTACGGCGAGGAGGCTGGCGTGATGCGAGGACGACGATGATCAGCTGCTCCGAGGCCGTCAAGCAGCTATGGGAGTAGCTCGACGGGACCGTCGACGAGGCCGACCGGACCCTGATCGACGAACACCTGTCGCGGTGCCGGCGATGCTGCGGCGAGCTGGAGTTCGCGCGCGAGCTACGCCGGGTCCTCGCGAAGGCCGCCCAAGTGGACCTTCCGGCCGACGCGCTGCGGAGGCTCAACCAGACGTTGCAGGAGCTCGACACATGAGCCAAGACCTGATGCGCACTGCCGAGATCAAGGACCTGGTCCGCGACGCCTATCGCCACGTGCCACCGACCACGGCCGCAGTAGCGCACAACCTGTACAGCGGTAACCACGAGAGCCCCGCATGAACAACGTAGGCACCTATCACCCAGGGCTGGCCGACGCGCCCATCTACCTCGACTACAACGCCACCACACTGGTTGACCCTCGCGTGGCGGAGGCCGCGAAGCCTTACCTGACCACTCATTTCGGCAATCCGTCCAGCGGCCACGCCTATGCCGAGCAGCCCCACCGCGCGCTCGCCGAGGCCCGCCAACAGCTCGCAGGCATGATCGGCGCCGAGCCGGCTGAGATGGTGTTCACCGCGAGCGGATCCGAGGCCAACAACCTCGCCATCCGTGGCACCGTACTCGCCCATGACCGAACCGCGCCGGCGCGGATCATCACCCAGGCCAGCGAGCATCCCGCTGTTATGGAGACCTGCCGCGCGCTGCAACGGCTGCACGGCGTCCAGGTGACGTATCTGCCGGTTGACCGCGACGGCCGGGTCGACCCCGCCGCGCTCCCAAAGACCCTCACCCCGGATACCGCGCTGGTGTCGATCATGGCAGCAGACAACGAGACCGGTGTGCTACAGCCCATCGCCGAACTGGCGGCCATCGCCCATGCCCGCGGCGTCCTCTTCCACACCGACGCCGCCCAAGCGGCCGGGAAGATCCCAATCGACGTAAGAGCCTGGCGTGTCGATCTGCTCACCATCGCCGGTCACAAGATGTACGCGCCCAAGGGCATCGGCGCCCTGTATGTCCGTTCCGGTGTGCGGCTGGAGCCTCTCATCTATGGCGGCGGGCAAGAACGCGGACTGCGCGCCGGAACCGAAAACGTCGCCCTAGCCGTCGCGCTCGGCGCCGCCGCACACCTGGCTCAAACCGAACTCGACGCAGGCGGCGTCGACCGGATCCGCATTTTGCGGGACCTGTTGCACCACCGACTCGATGAGCTGCTGCCCAGACGAGTGCAACTCAACGGACATCGCGACCAGCGGTTGCCGAACACTCTCAACATCAGCATCACCGGAGTAACCGGAGATGACCTGCTGGCCGCCATTCCAGGCATCGCCGCGGCGACCGGTGCGGCCTGCCATTCCGCGACGCCGGATCCCTCACCCGTACTGCTGGCGATGGGACACGACCCAGGCCGGGCACTGTCCGCGTTGCGGCTCACGCTCGGCCGCTGGACCACCCGGGACGACATCGAGCAGGCAGCACCTCAGATCGCCGCCGAAGCCCTGGCTGCCCACCCTATTGCGATGCTGTGACCGTTGCGTGGTGGTGAGGGCACCCGGGCTGCACAGCACCCCGTCCCACGCTGATACTGCTGACATGAGCGGCTGCTGCGACCCGTGCGGATGCAATGACATGTTCGGGCCCCGGTTCGCTCGACACCTCGCCTCCCGGTACCGCAAACGCGGCCTCGACAGCATCGCGGCCCGGATGGTCGCCTACATTGTCGACCGAGGACTCCGCGGCGCCAGCATCCTTGAGATTGGAGGCGGCGTCGGTGACATCCAGCTCGAGCTACTCGGCCAAGGCGCGAGCCGGACCACCAACCTCGAGCTCGTCGACGCCTACGACACCGACGCGACCGAACTCGCGGAGACTGCCGGGATGCGCGACCGGATGACCCGCCGCCAGGTCGACATTGCGGCCACGCCGGACGAAGTCGAGGCGCACGACATCGTTGTGTTGCACCGGGTCGTGTGCTGCTACCCCGACTACGAGCGTCTCCTGACCGCGGCAGCCGACCATGCCCAACGACTGCTGGTGTTCAGCCACCCACCCCGCAACTGGCTGACCCGGACGTTCACCCGACTGCAACACGTCGGTTTCCGACTGATCGGCAAATCCTTCCAGATCTTCGCCCATCCGCCGGCAGCCATGGTCGCCGTCGCTGAGGGACGCGGCATGCGCACCGACTACACCCACCGGGGTCCGGTCTGGCAGATCGTCGGCCTCACGCGAGCGAGCCAGCTATGACGAACGGAGAGGTCGTCGACCGCCTGCGAAGTCTGTGGGAACAGTACGCGCCACGCTACGACCGCGACACGGGCTTCTACGATCTTCTGCGGCTCGGTGATAGCCGCTCATGGGCGTGCTCGCACGCGTTCGGCCAAGTATTGGAGATCGCAATCGGTACCGGCCGGAACCTGCCCTTCTACCCGCGAGGAATCCAGCTCACGGGGATCGACTTCAGCCCGGCCATGCTCGACATAGCCCGCGACAGGGCAGCCGCGCTCGGCATGGACGTCACTCTCCTCGAGGCTGACGCCCAGCACCTCCCATTCGCGGACGACCGGTTCGATACCGTCGTCTGCACACTAGCCCTCAGCAGCATCCGTGACCCCGCAGCAGCAATCAACGAGATGTACCGTGTGCTTGACCCTGGTGGTCAGCTTTTGGTGGTGGGCCATGTCGCAAGCCCCTACCGAGTGGTGAGAGCCGGCCAACGACGACTTGAAAGACTGTTGATTCGGCTGGCCGGTGATCATCAGACTCGCAGCCGTACCCAGAAATCGTCGATGCCGGGTTCACTGTTGATCGACGAGAACGCCTCAGAGCGGGCATCATCGAGCGCGTCCGCGCGGTCAAGCCCACCGACCTGTGAGCAGCCGAGCCTCAGCATTCGCGACGGCGGCGACGACCAGACTCGCCCACTCGTCCACACGAACGGCCGGGCACCGGCTGGAGCACCAAGGCGACAAGCAACACCGCAGACACCGAGCACGAGTACGGCCGGCGGAAGCGGGACCCGCGGCACCTCGACTACGACGGCGACGGGATCACGCGCGCGACCGCGAGCGACGCCGGGTCGTGCCGGTCATACATGAGCCTGAAGCGTTCCCGCCGCCTGCATGCGGCCTACTGTTGACATCCAGCCGCGTGTAGCCCTGGAGGGACACATGGAGCGACGTGACATCACAAAGGAGATGGAGCGTGCCCGCGCCGACTTCCACCAACTTCTCGACAGCGCCACCAGCGCAGAACTTCGGGCGCCAACACACGGCACCAAGTGGACCAATGAGCAGCTGCTGTTTCACATGCTCTTCGGCTACCTGCTCGTCCGCAACCTGCTGCCCCTGGTCAAAACCCTCAGCCGGTTGCCTGCCGGCATCTCTCGGGGCTTCGCCGCAGCCTTGAACGCGGCCACGAGGCCTTTCCATCAGGTCAACTTCATCGGCTCGCTGGGCGGTTCGCGAGTCCTCGGCCACGAGCGCATGGAGCGACTAATGGATCATGTCGTGGCCAGCCTGCAACGGTCCTTATCTCGCGCCCGTGAGGAAAGCCTCGATCGGGGCATGCACTTCCCCGTTGGCTGGGATCCGTACTTTACCGACTACATGACAGTAAAAGAGGTCTACCACTACGCCACCCAGCACTACGATCACCACCGACGCCAACTCACCCTGGCATCCACCGCCGCGGCACCCACCTAGATATGGCTGCAAAGGCCCGGGGCCATCGAGTCAACCCTCCACCGCAGCCATTTGGGCCTGAGCGCAGAATCGTTTTCCAGGCTTGGAATCCGCCAATCAGATCGGTGGCGCGTTCGATGCCGAGTTGGCGCGGCCATGCGGCCGCCAGACTCGAGCTGTACCCCTCGTGGCAGACGATGATCATGTGCAGGTTTGCACTGTCTGCCTCGGCAATGTGGTGTGGGCAGGTGGGGTCGAGCCGCCACTCCAAGACGTTGCGGTCGATGGGGTTTGCTCGCGAAAGTGCGGCAATAACGATGGCGGGTTCACTGCCGGCGCGCTCCTGAC
>JAICEV010000304.1 GCA_025923975.1 Propionibacteriaceae bacterium | reverse complement strand
CGATGCGGCTCGGATTGACCGGATCGCGAGGCTGGAGAGGCTCCGCGCGGTCACCGCCGCAGCCCAGGCGGCCGAGTCGGTGCGCTTCGCCCAATCCCAAGTTGCTGAGCAGATCGCCACTGATGTGCATCCGGACGCGATCGGTCGCGGCATCGCTGAACAAATCGGGCTAGCCTGCCGCGTCTCCCCTTTCACCGCGGCTCGCCGGCTTAACACGGCACGGGCGTGGTGGTTCGAGTTGCCCGACACCTTCAGCCAACTCGTCGCCGGCGAGCTGCACGAACGGGTCGCCGAAACCGTCGTGACTGAAACCCGGCATCTCGACCCAGATAAGCGCCGCAACGTCGACCGCCAACTCAAAGCCGCCGGCATAGCAGATATGGGCTTCAAGGCTGCTACTGGGTGTGTCCGCAAAACCGCCTATGAGGCTGATCGGCAGGGCTTTGTGTCGCGAGGCCGCACCGAACGCAAGCATCGCCGCGTCGGTATCCGGTCTGCACCCGACACCATGGCATTCCTCTCCGGCTATCTGCCGGTCGAACAAGGTGTCGCTTGCTATGCCGCGTTACGCCAACACGCGGATGCGGCCGTTGCCACCGGCGATGAACGTACCCGAGATCAGATCATGGCCGACACCCTCGTCGAACGCATCACCGGACAAATCAGCGCCGCGGACGTAAATGTTGAGCTGCAGCTCATGATGCCCCTCGACGCCCTCACTAATCCGGACAAGCCGAGCACCGCCACGATTCCCGGATACGGGCCGTTGCCCAGCGAACTCGCCCGAGACATCCTGGCCAACAGCCAGGGACTCAAATGGTGGCGCCGCCTTTTCACTGCACCACAAAGCCCGACCGGAAACCCTGGCCCTCTTGTCGGCGGGGACCCGATCCGCCGTCTATTCGACGGCTGGCTCGCCAAGCTGATCAAGTTGCGCGACCAAACCTGCCGGAATCCGTACTGTGAGGCACCCATCCGGCACATTGACCACATCACCCGCCACAGCGACGGCGGACGCACCACTTTCAACAACGGCAGAGGAACGTGCGCTCGCTGCAACTACGCGCGGGAGATGCCTGGCTGGCACGTCAGGGTCATCGAATTTGGCCTGGACAGTCGACCACACACCATCCACATCACCACACCCACCGGCCACCACTATCTCAGCCGCGCCCCGGACCCACCATGAGCGAGGAACGCTCCGCTCGTGGGAGCATGTGGCGTTATGCGCGTCCTGTTCTCGACGACGGCTGGGACTGGGCTTTTCGGTCCCCTGATTCCATTTGCAAAGACCTGTGCGGCTAACGGCTACACCGTCGCGGTGGCCGCTCCTTGCCGCTTCGCCGAGACTGCAACCGGAGCAGGATTTGATCACTTGGCTGCAGGCGTCCCGCAGGTGGTCCTACCCCTATTCTCCTTCGATCAGGGCATCAACGCTGAACGCGTGGCCGCAGTCAACGCAGGCATCCAGCTGAACGGCGGCTTGGACGCGATCACTGAGCTGCCGGCAGCGCTGCATCGCGTCCTCGACGACGCACGTTTCACCGATGGAGCACGTGCGATAGCAACAGAGATCTCAGCCCTCCCCGATATCGCCGAGTGCTTGCCGATTCTGGAAGAACTTGCCAGTGAGCGCTCAAACAGAGATCTCAGGCGATGACGGACACTCCATCCATGCGAGAGCGGATGCTCGCTGGAGAGCTGTACATCGCCGACGATCCGGAGCTCGCAGCGGAGTCGGCACGGGCGCGTGTCCTGACACACCGGCTCAACATGGCGGATCCCACCGACGCCGCGGCACATCGGGCGATCTTGACCGAGCTGTTGGCCGCGTTCGGGGTGGGCAGTGAGATCCGCCCGCCGTTCTACTACGACTACGGGTATCAGACCTCCGTCGGGGCACGCTGCTTCCTGAACTGGGGTGTGGTGTCGCTGGATGTGGCGACGGTGACGATCGGTGACGATGCGCAGATCGGTCCGAACGTTCAGCTGCTGACCGCCTCTCATCCCATCAACCCGGGCTTGCGCCTCGACAAGTGGGAGGCAGCCGAGCCGATCGTGATCATGGACAATGTCTGGCTGGGTGGCGGCGTCATCGTCGGGCCGGGCGTGACGATCGGCGAGAACACCGTGGTCGGCGCCGGCGCCGTGGTGGTTCGTGATCTTCCTGCAAACGTAGTAGCCGTGGGAAATCCGGCACAGGTCATCCGCAGCCTCGAGGGATGATCACCGGCGGGCACAAGGCGCGGTTCACGACCGCCTGCGGGCTGCACGGCGGCTGACGTAACGTCGTATCTTCTCGTCAGTGCCGCAGACGCTCATCGCACACCATCGGCGGCTGAGGTTCTTGGATTGATCAAGGAATAGCCACGGGCAAGCCACGCACTTCTTGAGCCGAGACAGCTGCGGACTGGTGAGTAGATCGAGGGCCGCCAGGGCAATCGACCGAAGCATGGCGTCCGGCCGCGTAGTCTCCGGCCAGGTGAGCTGATACATCGAATCGCCCGGCGCCAGCTGAGCGTGAGCTATAGCGTCCGTTACGAATGGTCGCAGCTCAGCCCAACGCGCCGTCGGCGTTAGTCGTTCGGTGCCTGCAGGCTGGCCGCTGTTGATCATGGCGACTTCGGTGAACATGTCGATCAAGATGCGGCGCAGCGCGTGCGCTCGTCGCAGCGTAGCGAAGCTAGCGCGAGGATGTTCCTCGGCCGCACCAAGCAGCGCGTCTGCCTGATCAGGGCGCAGGACGCCGATGCGAGCTGACCATCCGACGAGCTCGGGGTATGTCCCGGCGTGGTCGTAGCGTTCCGGCCCCTCAGGATCGTCGACCGTGTTGGCGAAGTCCAGCGCGAGATGACCACCCACAATGGGCAGCTCCCGCGGGGTCTGTGTCCTGTTGGCTGCTGTTTCCACCAAAACTTACTTTACCAGTTGCGTACCTGGAGAAGCCCTGGGTATGTTCCCAGCATGAGCACTTTTGCTGGTAACACCCCGGCAAAGGCACGAACCTCGGCTATTGCGGTCATCTGCATAGCCCAATTCGTCGTAGTGCTTGACGCAACCATCGTCGTCACTGCCTTGCCGGCGATCCGCCAGGCGTTGGGGTTCAGCGACACCGGGCTGCAGTGGGTGTTCACGGCGTACGCGCTGGTGTTCGGTGGACTGTTGATCTGCGGCGGCCGGGTAGCCGACGTTGCGGGTCGGCGCCGGACGTTCCTGATCGGTCTTGTGCTGTTCACGGCAGCCTCCGCCGGCTGCGCAGTGGCATGGTCGCCGGCAGCACTCGTCGCCGCCCGGATCATCCAGGGTGCCGGAGCAGCCCTCCTCTCACCTGCCGCGCTCGCTCTGCTTACGACGCTCAGCGAACCGGGCGAAGCGCGGCGCCGCGCGGTGGGTTGGTGGACCGCTGTCGCGGCCGGTGGAGGTGCCAGCGGCTGGGTGCTCGGCGGATTGATCAGCGAATACGCGGGATGGCGTTGGGTCTTTGCCGTCAACGTGCCGATTGGGCTTATTGCCCTGGTGATGACGCCATGGCTGCTGCCCGCTGATCAGAAACAGACTCAGACACCGCGGCTGGATCTCGGCGGTGCCTTGACAGCCACTGCTGGCCTGGCGCTGCTTGTCTACGGCCTGACTAGTGCCGGGGACCGAGGTCTGGGTCGGCTCTCAAGCTGGCTGCCGCTACTGCTTGCGGCCGTTGCCTTTGTGATCTTCGTACGCCACGAAGGACGAACTGCCGATCCGCTGTTGCCGCTGGGATTGCTGCGATCGCGGGCGGTCGCGGGCGCGAATCTGACTGCTCTCGCCATTACTGCTTCAACCACGCCTGCGATGTACCTTGCAGTCCTGTATGTCCAGGACGTGCTCATGGTGCCAGCCGGCCGGGCGTCCCTGCTCTTCCCCGCCGTCAACCTGGCTGTCATCGCCGGATCGTTGCTAGGCCCAAGGCTGCTCGATCGGCTGGGTGGGCAGCGCACCCTGCTGGTGGGCTTCACCGGCATCGCAATCGGAATCACTCTCCTCATCGCCCTGCGCGCCGAGGGTCTGCCGGTGATTCAGCTGCTGGCCGCCTTTACGCTAATTGGCGCCGGCCTCGGCACCGCATCGGTCGCATCCACCCAGACAGGAACCGATGCCGCCGACCCGGCCTATCGCGGCGTGGCCTCCGGCTTACTCAATTCCGCCGCCCAGGTTGGGACGGCCGTCGGCGTCGCCCTTCTGGTACCGATCGCGGCGGCCGCCGCCGGACCGGCCGTCATGGCGGGCTATCGCATCGGCTTCCTCGGCGCCTGCGCGATTGCGCTGGGCGGTGCCCTCAGCAGCTTTCTGGTACCGACCGTGATTACCTCCTCAAGCTCGGGGGTAGTAGCGACTCAAGCAAAACAGTCATGAAGGGTAATGATCATCACGACTACGCAAGAACAAGTTGACGTGCCTGGGGGTAAGGCAGAGAAACCCACCGAGATTCCCGCGCGCGGCTGGCTACAGGTAACCAAGCGCGGCTGGAAGGAGGCAAAGGCCGACCATGTCCCGCTGCTCGCCGCTGGGGTCGCCTTTTATGCCTTTCTGGCCATCTTTCCCGCGCTGATCGCAGTCGTCACGATCTACGGTCTGGTCGCGGACCCGGCGACGATCGCGAACCAGATGAACTCGATGGCCGCCGCACTGCCGGAGGAAGCCCGCCAGATCATCACCGACCAGGTCACCGCACT
>JAICEV010000303.1 GCA_025923975.1 Propionibacteriaceae bacterium | reverse complement strand
TAACCAGCCGTGAAAGGCCTGGATGACTTTGTCCATCCGGAACGGATAGGCCAGGATCTGTTGACACTGCGAGTCGACACCCTCGGTCTTGCCCGGAGTCAATCGGTCCGCTCGAGCGGCGGCGATCGGACGGTCACCGTCGACGGTGTCGCGGGAGCCGCGGCGCACGCCGACCGGCTGGGGCGCCTACCAGGCTACGGTCGCGCACGCTCTGCCCCGACGTCGCGGGCCATGATGCGGCGCCACATCGACGTTGTTCGCCAGGGCCACCAGCGGGTCCAAGAGGCCGTCCTCATACTCGTTCAACTTCGACAGCGCCACCCTCGGCTGAAGGCCGCCTCCTACACCGGCGACACCGCAGCCGAGACCATCACCATCCACAGTGGAGGATGACCCATCGGGGTCGGGTCGAGGTCAGGCAGCCGGGCGCGATCTTGATGGTTCGCCGGCCCACCGGACGAGGGCGGCCTCGACGAGTTGGACGAGTTCTGCCCCAGCCGCGCCCGCAACTCGGCAACCTCAGCCCGCAGCGCCTCAACCACTTCCCGCAGCTGCGCATTCTCCAGCAACAGCGCAGGGTCCTCCGCGGCAAACTACTCCGACGACGGGACCTCGGCTGGCACAACACCATGATCAACGGCTCCCACGCCAAGATCAACAAGCCACGCCGAAGACCTGACTACCAGGTCTGGCGACGCCCAGCTGACTAGTTACACTCCGGCTATCTGGATCTCCGTACGACGTCGCCTGAGCTGGCGCTGTTCCTCATCGCCTGCCTGTACGGGGCGCTTCCCGGCTCCCCCTATTCCTGCCTCACAAAGGAGAGATGTCATGGACGCGATTGTCAGAACCCGGCATGGAGTCGTCCAGGGGAAGATGGGCCAAGGCGTCGCGGCCTTCAAAGGACTCCCCTACGCCGCCGCCCCGTTCGGCCGCCATCGGTTTCAGCCACCTCAGCCAGTCGAGCCATGGGAGGGCGTGCGCCAAGCGCTCACCTATGGCCCGACTGTGCCCAAGGCGCCTCTTGTTGCGCCCTTCGACGCACTCATTCCGGAGACAGATCTGCCCGGTCAGGAGTGCCTCAACCTCAATATCTGGTCGCGGGACCTGCAACAGGGGCGGCTGCCAGTCATGGTTTGGATTCATGGGGGCGCCTTTTCGAACGGATCGGGATCCAATCCGCTTTACGATGGCACGCGCTTCGCCCGCGACGGCGTCGTCTGTGTCACCTTCAACTATCGGCTGGGAGCCGAGGGCTTCCTCTTCCTGGGCGACGGTGTTGCCAATCTCGGCTTGCTTGACCAGATAGCCGCCCTCCAATGGGTGCGAGAGAACATCGCGGCCTTCGGCGGCGACCCAGAGAACGTCACCGTCTTTGGCCAGTCGGCCGGAGCGATGAGCATCGCCACCCTGCTCGCGATGCCTCGTGCGCGGGGCCTGTTCCGCCGGGCGATTGCCCAGAGTGGAGCAGCCCATCATGTCAACTCCTCGGCGACCGCGCGGCGGGTCGGCCAGTATCTGGCCCAGCAGCTGGGCGTGGAGCCCACCCTCAAGGCCATGACCGCCGTTCCCATCGACCGCTTGGTTCATGCCCAACGGGAGTGGAGCATCGGGGCCGTGGCGCGCCGCTATAGCGACGTGTTTGCATCGCGCGAAACAAGGCAGGCTCAGGGGAAGGCGGGCACCGATGCTGGCGGCTCCCCTGAGCGGCTGCATTGGGACGAGGTGGCCGCCGATGTCATGCCGTTCGAGCCAGTGGTCGACGGCCAAATCCTGCCCAGGCGCCCGATCGAGAGCATCGCTGCAGGTGCGGGCGGCGAGGTCGATGTTCTCGTCGGAACCAACGCCGACGAGTATCGGCTGTTCTTGATCCCCACCGGGCTGATCAACTTCATCAACGAAGACTTCCTGGCTGCAGCCATCGCCGCATGCGGACTGCCGGTCCCAGAAGCGCTGACCACCTACCGCGCCACTCGGCCTGCGGCCAGCCAGGGGGAATTACTGGAGGCCGTCCTTACCGACTGGATCTACCGCCTCCCTGCCGTCCGCTTGGCCGAGGCCCACACCCCTAGGAGCGGGCGCACCTACATGTACGAGTTCGCCTGGAAGTCGCCGCAGTTCGCTGGACAGCTGGGCGCCTGCCATATGGCCGAGCTTCCCTTCGTGTTCGACAACCTGGACAAGCAATCCTTGGAGGGACTGGTGGGACCCCATCCCCCACAGCCGGTCGCCGAGGCCATGCACGCCGCCTGGGTCGCCTTCGCCACCCGTGGGGATCCCGGCTGGCCACCATTCGAGCTGTCACGAAGGGCGACAATGTGCTTCGACACGACCCCAAAGCTCGTGGAAGACCCCCGCTCCACCGAGCGTGTTCTGTGGGCGAAGCTCCGGTAGCTGCCGCCCTGACTTTGGATGCTTCACCGGAATCCGTTGACTCGGCTACCGGCTTCCTCACCGCCCGGCGTCAAGGGCGCACACACACCTGCGCCGCGGTCATCATCGCCGAGATGAACACTTGCATCGGGGAACCGACCTCGTGGCCACGGACGAGACAGCGCCCGACCGGCCAGACATGCGGTTTGAGGTTGAGTGCATCGTCGATCGCTCCCTTAAGCGCACGTTGGCCTATTCGGTATGCGGGTTGCTCGCCAGACATGTCGGGTAACTCGGCCTCAATTTCTGCCAAGCTCAGCTGTAGGTCGATCTAGATGTTTCCGGTCATGCCAGTACGCCAGCATCGCAGAGCACGATGAGCCGGCGTGTCCGCGCTGCCATCGTTAGCTGAAATCCAGCCCAGCAGGCCGAATGCGCCTAGGAAGATCACAATCGCGGTGATGACGGCGAGCACCAGGAGGGCGACGAGAGGGTGCCGCATCCGCTGCGGCGTTGCTGACGAATCCCTGTGTCGGCGGCTGCTGCGGCGGTGGTTGAGTCATAGCGCTTTTTCTCTACGATGGCATCGCAGACGTCGGGAATCTTGGGCCGCTCGATACTCCTGCGCGTCTCCTCAGTGATGACGACACCTCCACGGGCACGAGCAAGCGCGACCACGAACGGATCGGCACCGCTGCGGACTGAGCACTGCGCGATGGTCGGCTGACCTTCCGGTCCCTGGACCCGAGCGGGACGGGCGGGGCACGATGGGTGACACGGTGGAAACCGGACTCTGACTGCGTTCGCGATCACACCTTCGAAGGTCGCAGTCCCGCCTAATGGACACAACCGACCAGATCAGATCAACCGTCTTCCGATAGACCCGCTGGCGCGGTCGTGATGAGGGCTGCGAATCTCGATAGTTGTTGTTGATCTTGGGGCGAAGGAGGCTGAGTGCATGAGTGCCACGAACAAGGACTTGACACGGGCCCAGCGTTAGCGGGGGATCATCCTCGGGCTGCTGCGGGCGTTGGGGGTCAGCGTGGTCCTGATCGCCCTGTACTATCTCGCACCTTTGGATGAGCTGACGGGAGTATCGCTGCTGGTGTCCTTGATCATTGGGCTGCTCGTTTTGGCTGCCATGACCGCCTACCAGGTGTGGGCGATCCTGCGTGCCGCCCACCCCGGGTCCGTGCCGTCGAGGCCCCTCGCCACGACCGTCCTGCTGTTCCTGCTGCTGTTCGCGGCCACCTACTTCTTGATGTCGCACACCAGCAGCAGCAACTTCAACGTGCACGCATTG
Source organism: Propionibacteriaceae bacterium (assembly GCA_025923975.1). Lineage (GTDB taxonomy): Bacteria > Actinomycetota > Actinomycetes > Propionibacteriales > Propionibacteriaceae > Microlunatus. The sequence goes on along the minus strand of JAICEV010000303.1, from coordinate 1,060 downwards.
ACCCGGACCGACTCGATCTACTTCACCGTGACTGTCTTTGCCACGGTCGGCTTCGGGGATATTTCCCCGGCCAGCCAAGTGGCTCGCCTGGTCGTCACGGCCCAGATGATCTTCAACCTGATCGTCCTCGGTCTGGGCGTTAGTCTTATTGTCGGAGCGGTCCAGCAGGCACGCCAAGACAACCCGGACGGCAGAAACCGGAAATTAGCTCCTGACCGCGCATCTGCGTGATGCCGGTGCCTGTCTCGACTTTGGGCAGACGATGGCGACCAGGAGCGCACCTGTAATCGCGCATTGCCAGGGCCGCCTCGGGCTGCGATCCGACAACGATGCAATCCTGTACAGCCGACCTCGACCGCACGACCGTGCGGAACTCTACGCTCTCTCTGGCGGGCCCGGTGTGAGGGGATCCGGATAGGGACCGCCGCAGTCGGCCCGCCGTACCATCCCGAGCAGCTTGGGTTAGTCACAGCTGCTCTGCTCTGATCTCGGCCAGCCGTACGACAGCACCGACGTTGAATAGCCGAGGGCGTCATTGTGCGGGTACGCCGGCGAGCTTGGCGATGGCAGAGAGGCGGTCAGCGCTGCTGCCTGCGGATCTTGGTGAGTCGTGCTTGTGCTTCGGCCATGATGCGGACCACCGCAGTCGCTATGTTCGCGAGGGCCCGTGGGTCGGCATTGGTGACGCTTGATGCCGCCGGCCAGGTGATCAGCACTGCCGGCGGGTTGTCGGCGGGACGGATCAACTCGATACGGATTGTGTCGCCGCTTGGGGTGATCTGTCCGGCAGCCAATTCGATGCGCGATGATATGGACACGGCCGGGGCTCTTCCGGTCGAGGCCTCGGCGAGCAGTGCGAACGCGAACCGGGGCCGCCTAATGGGACGGGAAGCCCGATCCTGAAGTCACTGCTTTGGTACGTGTAACGCAGTGTTTGCAACATGACCCTGCTCTGCTGATACCACCACAACCACTTCCTGCACTGCAAAAAGGCTGGACCTGCCGCCTCAACCCTGATGGCCTACCGGAATGGATCCCACCCTGGTGGATCGACCGCGAC
>JAICEV010000302.1 GCA_025923975.1 Propionibacteriaceae bacterium | reverse complement strand
GGTGGGAGCTGGAGTAGGCTTTGTTACTCATGAGTAATTTAGCAGTATCGCGGGAGTGCCCATGAAGATTGTTGTGCTGGTCAAGTACGTCCCGGACGCGACGGGGGAGCGGTCCTTCGCCGCAGATGGAACTGTCGATCGAGCCGGAAGCGACGGGCTGCTGTCGGAGCTTGACGAGTACGCCGTGGAGCAGGCCCTGCAAATCGCTGATAAGCGCGACGACGTCGAGGTCGTGGTCATGACTCTGGGACCTGAGGACGCGGCGGACGCCATCAAACGCTCCCTCCAGATGGGCGCATCGGCAGGAATTCACATCATCGATGACGCGGTACACGGCTCCGACGCTGCGGCAACGAGCGCGATATTGGCCGAGGCGATCAAGAAGGCCGTACCAGACCTGGTGATCTGCGGCATGGCTTCTACCGACGGCACCATGGGGGTGATTCCGGCCATGATTGCTGAGCGGCTCGACTGGCCCGCTGCGACCCTTGGAGCGACCTTGTCGCTAGCCGATGACCGCATCACGATTCGGCGCGATACCGATGTGGCAAGCCTCACGATCGAGGCCAGCCTCCCGGCGATCGTGAGCGTCACCGATCAGTCTGGTGACGCCCGTTACCCGTCGATGAAGGGCATCTTGGCAGCGAAGAAAAAGCCGGTCGAGACCTGGACGCTTGCTGATCTTGCTATCGACACCAGCTCAGTTGGCCTGGATGCTGCGTGGAGCAAGGTCCTCCAAACGACTCCACGGCCGCCCAAGGAGCCGGGCCGCATCATCGTCGATGAAGACGACGCAGGATCGGCGGCTTTCGTCGAGTTCCTGACCGCTGGCAAGTACATCTGAGAGAGCGAGGCTTGAATGTCTGAGGTTCTCATTGTTGCCGAGCAGGTTGACTCACATGTCTCAAGGCCGGCACTAGAACTTCTCACGCTGGCTCGCAGGCTCGGCGATCCGGTCGCGGTGGTGTTCGGCGAGGCCGACGAAACAGTCGCCAAGGCGCTCGCGGAGTATGGCGCCATTCGTGTGTTGTCGGTCAGTGACCCGGCCCTCAACGACTACCTCGTGACGCCCAAGGCTGAGGCACTTGCACAGATCGCCGAAACCGTCCGGCCGGCAGCGATCTTGATCACCTCCACGCCCGAGGGAAAGGAAATTGCCGGACGGCTTGCGGTCAAGCTCGAGTCCGGCCTGATCACCGATGCGACCGATCTTGCCGCTGATGGCACCACCACCCAGTCGGTCTTCGCCGGAAACTGGACAGTCACCGCTGCTGTGCCTCGTGGCGTCCCGGTGATTACGGTCAAGCCAAATGCCGTGACTCCTGAGGTTGCGCCGGCCGAGCCGGCCGTCGAGCAAGTGGAGGTGACCGTCTCCGACACGGCGAAATCCGCACGCATTGTGAACAGCGAGCCGAAGCAGTCCAGCGGTCGTCCGGAGCTGACCGAGGCCGGGGTCGTTGTCGCCGGCGGGCGGGGTACCGGTGGTGAGTTTGCTGCCATTGAGGAATTGGCGGATCTGCTCGGTGGTGCAGTGGGTGCGTCGCGTGCCGCGGTTGATGCCGGCTGGTATCCGTATGCGTACCAGATTGGCCAGACCGGAAAGACCGTCTCCCCGCAGCTTTACATCGCCGCCGGCATCTCAGGGGCCATCCAACACCGGGCCGGGATGCAAACGTCCAAAGCCATCGTGGCGGTGAACAAAGATTCCGAGGCGCCGATCTTCGCCCTCGCTGATCTTGGCATCGTCGGCGATCTGAATAAGGTGCTTCCGGCTGTTATCGAGAAAATCAAGCAGCGCAAGGGATAAGCGGCGTGCTGGTCGGCTGAGGCAGACTTGAGCGTCATGGGCCGGATTTACCTTGACCACGCGGCAACAACGCCGATGGTCCCGGAGGCCGTGGAGGCGATGACCCGGGAGCTGACCCGGGTTGGCAATGCCTCATCGCTGCACGCTTCGGGGCGGTCTGCGCGGCGGGTAGTGGAGGAGTCGCGGGAAGCGATAGCGGCTCAGGTCGGGGCAAGTCCGGCAGAGTTGATCTTCACCAGCGGTGGGACCGAGTCGGACAACCTAGCAATCAAGGGGGCGTTCTGGTCGGGCGCCCAGGTCGGCCGCCGGCAAGTTGTGACCTCGACAATCGAACACCATGCCGTCCTGGATTCGGTGGCATGGCTTGGTCATTCGGGGTCAGCGGAGGTCAGCCACATTCCGGTCGATCCGGCTGGTCGAGTCGATCTATCCGTCCTTGCCGGCACTGTCGATACGCGGACCGCACTGGTTTCGGTGATGTGGGCGAACAATGAGGTCGGCACGCTTCAGCCGGTACGCCAGATCGCCACGCTCGCCAGAGAGCATGGCGCAATTTCACACAGCGACGCGGTCCAGGCTGTCGGACACATCGAGGTTGACTTCTCGGCAAGCGAGCTCGACCTGTTGAGCTTCACTGCACACAAACTTGGCGGACCGTACGGAATCGGTGCCCTGTTGGCGCGTCGCGAACTCCGGTTGGCCCCGATCTTGCATGGCGGCGGTCAGGAGCGAGACGTACGCTCCGGCACTCTCGATGTCGCCGCCACAGCCGGGTTCGCCGCAGCGCTCGAGATCGCGACCAAGAAGCGGGTGGAGGAGGAGCACCGGATACGCCAGCTGCGTACAGAACTCGTCAACTCAGTGCATGCCGCCGTCCCGTGGGCAGTCGTGCACGGCGCAGCTGCGGAAGACGATCGCCTGCCTGGTATCGCCAACCTCGGTTTTCCGGGCTGCTCAGCCGATGCCATCTTGATGCTGCTGGACGCTGCGGGGATTGACTGTTCCACCGGAGCTGCCTGCTCGGCCGGGGTATCACAGCCGAGCCATGTGCTGATCGCGATGGGATACAGCGAGGCCGATGCGCGTTCGGCACTCCGGTTCTCACTTGGCCACTCCTCGACCCTGGCTGACGTACACGCACTCGTTGCCGCACTGCCTGAGGCCGTCCGGCGCGCCAAAGCTGCGGCTGCGTTCGCGTAGGCTCCTTGGTCGCAGTAACCACCCGTGACAGACTTGCGGCTTGCCTAGCACCGTCCGCAGCACGAAGGAAACCGATGAAAGTACTGGCCGCGATGTCGGGCGGCGTCGACTCTGCGGTAGCCGCAGCACGAGCAGTCGAGGCCGGACACGATGTCACCGGAGTGCACCTGGCGTTGTCGAAGAACCCGCAAACCTACCGCTCGGGCGCCCGTGGCTGCTGCTCCGTCGAAGATGCGCACGATGCTCGGCGGGCCGCCGATGTACTCAGAATCCCGTTCTACGTATGGGATCTATCCGACCGCTTCGCGGCCGAGGTGGTGAACGACTTCATCGCGGAGTACGCGGCCGGGCATACTCCGAACCCCTGCCTGCGCTGCAACGAGAAGATCAAGTTCTCAGCCGTTCTGGACCGCGGCGTGGCGCTCGGTTTCGATGCTGTCTGCACCGGTCACTACGCCCGACTGATCCGCAGCGGTGATGACGTGGAGCTCCATCGGGCCGTTGACGCCAGCAAGGACCAGTCATACGTGCTCGGTGTACTCAACCAAGATCAACTTCGGCGGTCATACTTCCCGCTCGGTTCCACACTGAAGGCCGACGTCCGCGCCGAGGCTCGGAATCGCAGTCTGGCAGTCGCAGACAAGCCTGACAGTCATGACATCTGCTTCATTGCCAACGGGGACACTGCGGGGTTCCTGGAGCAGAAGCTCGGTCATCGGCCTGGCGACATCGTGGACATGGCAGGCGCGAAGGTCGGCGAGCACGCGGGTTCGCATCAGTTCACTGTCGGCCAGCGGCGGGGCCTGCACCTTGGCCAGCCTGCAGCCGACGGCCAGCCGCGCTTCGTATTGGCGATCACACCCACGACTAACACCATTACGGTGGGACCGCGAGATGCGCTGGCTGTGAGCATGATCAGCGCCATCCGCCCCACCTGGACGGGTCAGGCGCCAAGCGCCGAATGGGCTGGCGAGGTACAGGTTCGAGCCCACGGACTCGCTATGCCGGCCAACGTTCGAGTACACGCCGACGGTTTGCACGTGATCTTGGACTCTGCCGCCACTGGTGTCGCGCCCGGTCAAGCCCTGGTTCTCTACGAAGGCTCGCGAGTGATCGGCAGCGCGACCATTTCGGCCGCTCAAGCGTGACCAGCGCATCGGACGGCGAGCTCCCGCCGATCCGGACCACGGCTATCGGCTCTTGGCCGGGCACCGACATGATGGATGCGATAAAGATTGCATTCGCGGAGTGCCCTGATCTCCCTTACCTACCGGAGCTGCCGGCGCGCGGACCGTATGCCCAGTTGATCGGTCGCTCGACTGCCTTCCTGGCCGGGTTGGCCGTCGACCTGCAACCGGCCGGATGGCGGCTCACCGACGCATCGAGCCGCGAGCATCGGCTGGCAATCAATACCCTGCGCAGTGATCTTGACCTGCTGGAAGAGCATGCTCAAGGGTTCGAGGGAACCGTCAAACTCTCTGTCGCGGGTCCATGGACGATGGCGGCCCTGATGGAGCGCCCACGCGGTGATCGTGTGCTTGCCGATTCCGGGGCGCGGCGCGATCTCAGCCAGTCACTTGCAGAGGGAACGGCCCAGCTCGTTGCCGAGCTGGTCCGGCGGCTGCCCGATATCGAGCCGTTGATCCAGCTCGACGAGCCGATGCTCCCAGCGGTGCTCGCCGGCACAATTGCCAATGCGAGCGGCTTCTCGCGGCATCGCGCCATCGAGCCTCCCGAGGTCAGCGG
>JAICEV010000301.1 GCA_025923975.1 Propionibacteriaceae bacterium | reverse complement strand
GTGAGGAGGATTTGAAGGCATGAGCTGTATCACCTGCGGGACCTGGACCGACATGGATCTGGGGGAGGGACGGGCTGGGACCATGCGAGTCCGCCGGCCCCGAGGGGTCCCTTGCCTCGTGACCAAGCGACGGGTTCAATTCCCAACTCGATGGGGATGAGTCTGCCAAAGGATTCTGGGTGGCGTCGTATACGTCAGCCTGACAAGCAGCCGGACCCGGATAGGCGGACACGCTCACAGCGTGTCTGAAGCGCCTGGGGTTCAGGAAGCCAGGTTTATGTGGCACCGAGTGGGACGGGCGCCTGCTGATCTTGATCGCAACTCGCGCGAACCACGATGGGGAGGTGACCATCGGCTGTCGTGCCGTCTCCGGTACTTAGAGAAGCTGCCCCCGATCTTGGGCGTCCCACTCAGCCGGTTGTTCACCGCTGAGGCACTGGACTACCGGTACCAAGACAACCATCATTGCTTCGACCGCCCACAGCGGAAATCGCGAAAAGCGATCTCGTCATGAACCAGCACATCCGAGACGCGCTGCGCCAGGCCGGAGCAGAAGCTGGCCGCAAAACACGTGCTGACGCCGGACTGCCGAAGCAGGTCGAAGATCACCAAGCAGTTCAGCGCATGGCTGACGCTGCTGATCAAGGCGGGCGGTCGTCGTGCCGCCGCCTGAAAGGAACCTGGGGCCGCCCCGAGAAGCAGAAGGGGCACCGGCGGAAAACGGTACTCCTCCAGAACTGCCTTCTGTTGATGATCATATCAGGCACGGTGTTGACAAGACATCCGGCCCATCTCCGCTGCACTATACGGGAAGACATGCCGGAAGCTCTGTCATGATCACCGCATCGGACCGGCTCTCGGTCCTCAGCAGAGTAACCGAGATCGCCGAGGAACCGCATGACTACTCCAGCAGATTATGTGGCTCGGGGATGGAAGATCTTCCCCTGCCACTCGATACAGCGCGGCCGTTGCACATGCTCCAAGGGTCTCGAATGCGAAAGCCCAGGCAAGCATCCGCTGACCAAGAACGGAGTAGATGACGCAAGTTCTGATCATGCTAGGGTCCAAGCTTGGCAAATGCGATGGCCTGACGCCAATTGGGCAGTAGCTACCGGGCCGCGCCAACGGCTTCATCGTGATCGACATCGATCCCCGGCACGATGGCTTCACGTCGATCAATCAGTACGAAGAGAACCGTCCAGACGCCCGCTGCCTGTCACCTTGCAATCCGTCACTGGAGGTGGCGGCAGCACCTGTTCTACCTCTATCCGCCAGACGTCACGATCAAGAACAACAACCGGGGCAAGTGGCTGAAGGGCGTTGACGTCAAGTCCGATGGCGGCTATGTGATCTTGCCGGAAGCCGAGCACTACAGCGGCGGTCGGTATAAGTGGATCAACTGGCTTGATCCACTGGTACCGCTGCCGCCGGACGTTGCCCAGGACATGTCGCAGGCCAAAACCGGCGATTACACGTCGGCTGGCGGGTTCGACATCTCTGGCGTCCTCTCAGGGCTGCCGCAGGGAGAGCGGAACAACACGATCTTCCGGTTCTGTTGTTGGCTGCGCCGCCAATACCGCGACGACTGGGACTTCGTCGTCGGCAACGCGATCATGGCCAACGCGCGGTGCATACCACCGCTGGACGAGGCTGAGCTTCGTCAGTGCGTCGACTCAGCCTTCAAGCTTCCGGGTTCTTCCGGAGCGCGGTCGCGGCGGCCTTCGGCAATAGACCGAACCTGGACCTGATGCTGAAGGCGCATAACGGTGATCCGACCACGGTCGTCGGTGTGAAGAATGAAGAGCCACAGGGATTGATGTCTCCTCAATTGACCATCGGCGTGCTGTCACAGCCAGAAGTCTTGCGTCAGGTCTTGGGAGTCGAGGGCACATTCGACCGTGGCCTCGTCGCCCGGTTCCTGATCAGCGCGCCACCCGACCCGCTGGGCCAACGGAAGTCGAGATCTGCACCGGTGCGAGCGTAGGTGCAGTCAGCGTACGCGGCGCTGCTGTCATCGTTCGTCAACGAGCTTTGGTCGCGGCTTGATACCTGTGAGATGAAGATCGATGCCGACGGCGTCGAGTTGCTGCTGGACCTCCAGGAGGAGATCGAGCCACGGCTGACAAGGGACGGTGATCTCCGACCGTTAGGTGGGTTCGCCGGGAAGATCGTCGGATCAGCGGCCAGATTCGCAGCGCTGCATCACCTCGGCTGGCACGGATCACGCGGGCTCGCGCTGCCAATCAATGTCGGCAGCGTTTAATCGACGGAACCTTGCGCTGTCGAGACTCTGGGCGCCCGGCGTTTGGTGCGCCCGCGGGCACCGTGTGGCCGGACGACCGAGGCGTGCACCGGCGTGTCGCGGATACCTCACGGATCAGGCGACAAGGGCTCCAGTCCGGGATTGCAGTCTTCAGTTTTGAGGCAGGGTTTCGGTAGCAGTCCGTAAGGAGGTTTTCCTAGCGAGGTCTCTCAAACCATGGTCGAAACTGAAAACTGTAGGGCTTCATCTCGGACCTCAATTCGCACGTGCGCGCACGAGGTCATTAGCGTTCAGGGGTGAGCGGCATCGGTCTCGATCACCACTTGAGCTCGACCTCCAGCTCGCGCTCGTCCTCGCCGATCTCGATCTCCAGCTTGAAGTCGACCTCGTCTGGCACATGCACCGTGAAGCGCAGACCGCCGCGTTCGAACTCGACCTCGTTGTGCCGAGCGAGCGCGTCCGCGAGGGCGTGCAGACGGGCGGCTGCGTCCTCACGACTCAGCCGCTCCTTCTCGGTGATTTCCATCAGGTCCATGCTGACCTCCTTGGTGTGGATCTTCTCTACGGCAGTGGCGCGCGCCCCGGTGCAGAAATTTTCTTAGCCCGACCACGGATGAGCAAGACATGCGGCGGGTGCACTTCAGTGTCGATGGTCAAGGCGACCGCGCGGAACAGTCGCTGGAACTGCCAGGCTACGGCCGCATTGACCGCATACTCGGGGTTAGGGTCCCGACATGAATGCTGTGCGGCTGGGGCAGATCGTCGTCCGCGACGTCTCCGAGACCACCCTTCGCAGCGCTTTCCCTGACTGCGAGATCGCGGCGCGTGGCGCAGATTTGCAGATCACCTTCGAGCTGCGGGATCTGGCGGAAGCGTATCCGCTCTAGATCGCGTCCGGCAGACTGGGGCGACCCTTGTCAGCCTATACATCAGCTCTGAGCGGAAATTTCGTTCTTCCATCGGTTAACTTCCGTGAATTCTTGGTGTACAAGTCTCTGTCCGTGATAAATCAATCGTACGAATGGTTACCTAGACATTGGTTACCTACGGGGAGTTGATCATGAAAGCGCTGGGATACGGTCGCTGCTCGACAGCCGAGCAAGCCACCAACGGCGTGAGCATCGTGGTCCAGCGCCGTGCCGTCGAATGGGTAGCTGAGGCCAACGGCTGGGAGATGACATGGCTCGCCGATGAGGGCGTATCCGGCGCCGTGCCGCCAGAGTCGCGCAAGCGGTTCAAAGCGGCGCTTGCGCTGCTGGAGGCTGGTGAGTCAGAGGCGCTGATCTTCACCAAGGTGGACCGAGCCAGCCGCTGCACCGAGGACTTCGCTCGGCTACTCCGTCTATCAGAGGAGCAGGGCTGGCGACTGATCGTCACTGAGATGGGGATTGACACCCGCACGCCGATGGGCAAAGCGATGGCACACATGGCCGTCGTTTTCGCCGAGCTGGAGCGGGACTTCATCCGCAGCCGCACGCGGGAGGCGCTGGCCCTTCGCAAGGAACAGGGAGTCGTCCTCGGCCGACCAAGGGCGACGCCAGACGATGTGGTGGCCCGCGTCTTGCGGGAGCGTACGGAGGTAAGACCGCGTACGCGATTGCCCGCGACCTGAACAAGGATGCTGTGCCCACTGCGCAAGGGGGGCGCGCCTGGTCGCAAGCTACGGTCCGCGCGCTGCTGATGCGGGAAGGCGCTCGTTGATTACGGCCGTTCCACTTCGGGCAACTCATAACGACATGCGTTGCCGACCATGCGTAACCACCAAATGAAACCGGCCGCTGGCGATACGCTCCGGCCATGAAAAACCACTCCGGTGCTGGTTGACCTTCCACAACTGGCGCATGATGGTCAACGACGAAGGCCAACGCTACAAAACCTGCGCACGCTGCGGCGCATACCGCGACTTCGACCCACGCCCCGGTATGTGAGTCCGGATCGCGCGGACCCCGGTGCCCAGAATTTTCTTGACCTGGTCAGCAACACCAATACGCACATGGTGCGCACGCGCACGGCACGCACGAGGGCCATCAGTTGGTGCGCCCCGCCCTAGTCAATCAGAAACCGGGAGCAGCGTCGCCGGTCTCGGTCACGTGCTCGATGGACGACGTGGCGGGCAGCAGCCAGGAATTCTTGCAGCGCGGTTAGGTGAGTGGGCCGTAACACTAAATTCGAGCGGACCGCTGAGCGGCCCTAGGTGACAACCCACTTAAGACCTGTGTAACCGATTAGGAAGACGTCCACCCAGCAGCCAGAGAGCCGCGCCTGGTGGCTCTCACCACGGCCACCGGCATTCACGGCTCAACTGATGGCTCGGCGTCGGGCACTGCGCTTGACCAGCCACCACACTCGATCAGCTCAAGCCGACCTGGATGCTGGACCGTCCATGTCAAGGCGAGCAGCCAGCAAGCCATCCAGGGCGACTCATAAGTCTGGACGCGCGAGTGCTCAAGCAGTCTGGTTACGGCGCCGCCGAAGCAGCATAAATGAACCAATCGCCAGTCCTCCCAGCG
>JAICEV010000300.1 GCA_025923975.1 Propionibacteriaceae bacterium | reverse complement strand
TTTTTTCGCGTGTTTCGTTCGCCCGCCCCCACCCCCCCCCCCCCCCCCCGGCGCTCCGCGCTCTTTACCCCGCCGCGGGGGTCGGCCCTCCCCCCCCCCCCCCCCCCCACGACGGCGGATTCAAAGCGCGATGCGCGAGCAGGTCAAAAGCTAGTGAAGAGTCTTGACGTCGAGATTTCAGGGAATGGTCGAGATGGGTTGATTTCGGCTGAGGCCCACGTCGGTACTCGGCATCATCGATGCCAGGGCGATGATTCCGGCACACAGCAACGCAGGCACGGCCATCGCGTGATGGATCCCAAGCAGATTGACCAGAAAGCCCACGAAAGCCGGACCCACCAAGAATGCGGCGTAACCGAATGTCACGACCATGGCGAGCGCTCGGCCACCGCCGATGTGTCCGGAGAGTGCGTAGACCTGTGGTGCGATCATGCCAACGCCGAAGCCGACGAGCGCCCAGCCGAGGACCAGCAGCGGCAGGCTGCTCACCAGGGTCACGGTCAGGTAGCCAAGGGCTGCGCAGAGGCCACCGAAGCGTACGACCGCTCGCCGACCGAAGCGGGTAACCAGTCGGTCGCCCAGCAACCGGATCACGACCATGAAGCCGCTCACGGCAATCAGGCCGACCGCGCCTGTCGTCGGGTCAACGCCGGCGACATCAGTGACATGGAGGGACGACCAATCGAGGGCCGTGCCCTCGGCGAGACCGAACGCCAGGGCCATGACACCCAACACCCACGCCACCGCGGGAATTGGCGTCCGTACGCCGTCCACAGTGTGATGCACCACCGCTGCCTCGGGTGTGATCTTGAAGAGGATGACCAGTGCCGCGAGCGTCAGCACCGCGATTGAGATGGACAGCGGCGTGACGACTTCACCACCCCTGAGCCCAAGCACCATGGCGAGCAGCAGTACAGCTCCTGCTCCGATGAAGTTGCCGATCGACCAGAAGGCGTGGAAGCTGCTCATGATCGGCCGTTGTCGCGCTGCCTCCACTTGGACGCCCATCGCGTTCATAGCAACATCCATGGCACCGTTGCCGAGCCCAATCAGCACGGTGCCGACGATCGCTACTGGATAGATCTGCGCCAGCCCGACAGTGATCATCCCAGCGATGAGGAGCGGCAGAGCAGCCAGACTGACTTCACGGGCGCCGATGGAGTCGGCCAGCCGGCCGCCGATTTGCATCGAACCGATGGCCGTGGCACCAGCACAGAAGAGCATGATCGCGATCTGGGTTGCGTCCAGGCCGAGCTTGTCCCGCAGCGATGGGAGCGAGGCGCCAAAGCCGCCGATCACTGCGCCGTTGACGACGAACATCAACGTCACTGCGACAGCAGCGAGTCGGGTTGAAAGCCTGTCTGTGATAGGAGCAGATGTAGTCATTCAAGGGTTCTGTATCGATTTAGTAATGAAGTCCTACTGTATGTGGAATCGTTCCCGATGGCAAAGCGGCTGGACAGCCCGAGCTTGGGGAGCAGGCGGGTTCATGACACTCGATGGCGCCTCCGGGCAGGCGATGCGTACGCTTGGCTCTGGCCAATCCACGGGTTGGTCAGGTGTGGGGTGAGGCCATCTCGATTCGAAACCGGGCCCGCAAGGAAGCTCGGGATGGGAAGATTGGCCGGGCCCAACATTCCCCGGTTGGTCTGTCGGCAGGGCCCGCCTGACTTTGAATCAGGACTAGCGACGTAGGTTCGACTCCTACCCGGGGAGCGGAGCGTCATTCAGCTAGTAAGGAGCCAGCTGTTGTCTGTCCACTCCGACCAAGCTCCGAGCCCGGTCGCAGCCGTCGTCATTCTGGCGGCTGGCGAGGGGAAGCGGATGAAGTCTTCGCGTTCCAAATTGCTGCACGAGATCGCGGGACATTCCATGCTGAGCTACGCGGTTACAGCCGCGACGACGATACAGCCCGAACACATCGTGGTAGTCGTTGGTCACCTTCGTGATCAGGTGGAGGCTCATCTCGCCGAGATCGCTCCCCATGTACTGACCGCGGTCCAAGAGGAGCAGCTGGGCACCGGACACGCGGTTCAGGTCGCACTCGGCCAGCTTGCTGATCTCACTGGCGATGTGATGGTCACCATGGGGGACGTACCGATGCTCACCGGCGAGACCCTTGCTGCTTTACTCCTGGAGCACCGCACGCAGCAGGCTGCCGCGACCGTGCTGACCGCGCAGGTTCCTGATCCCACCGGATACGGGCGGATTCTGCGTGACGCCGAGGGCAGAGTCACCGGCATTGTCGAGCACCGCGACGCCGATGACACCCAGCGGGAGATCACCGAGATCAACTCTGGCATCTACGTTTTTGATGTTGCGGCACTACGGTCAGCATTGACCGAGCTGGTGCCGGCTAATGATCAGGGGGAGCTGTACCTCACTGACGTGCTGACCGTGGTACGCGAGGCCGGCAAGCCAATCGGTGCGTATTTCATCGACGATGTCTGGCAGACCGAGGGCGTCAACGATCGGATCCAGCTCTCACAGATGAACGCTGAGCTCAACCGGCGAATCCTGGAGCGCTGGATGCGCGAAGGCGTGACGGTGGTGGATCCCGCATCGACGTGGGTGCACGCCTCGGTTGACATAGCCCCGGACGTGATCTTGCTGCCAGGCACGTCTCTGGAGGGTGCCACCTCGGTGGCGGCCGGGGCGCAAATCGGTCCGGACACCACACTGATCGACGTAGAGGTTGGGGAGAACGCGGTGGTTACGCGTACCCAGGCCTCGCTAAGTGTGATCGGCCCTGGCGCCAACGTCGGACCGTTCGCCCATCTTCGGCCAGGCACCACCTTGGGCTCCGGCGGCAAGATCGGCACCTTTGTGGAGACCAAGAACGCCCGCATCGGAGCCAGAGCCAAGGCGCCGCATCTTAGCTATCTGGGTGACGCTGTGATCGGTGAAGGCGCGAACATCGGCGCGGGCGTGATCTTCGCCAATTACGACGGCTTGACCAAATCGACGAGCACAGTTGGAGCGCACTCCTTTGTCGGCAGCAACTCGGTACTTGCGGCGCCGGTTGAGGTGGCCGACGGTGCATACATTGCCGCCGGTTCGACGATCACCGGCGACGTCGGACCGGGTGATCTTGCGGTAAGCCGTAGCCGACAGCGCAACGTGCCAGGCTGGGTGGCGCGTAAGCGGCCAGGTACCAAGACCGCGCGGGCCGCCGAGGCGGCGCAAGAGCAGAAGGAGCCGTCGTGAGTGGTCTCAAGCGCCCGAACGAGAAACATCTCATGCTGTTCACTGGGCGCGCCCACCCCGATCTGGCAAACGAGGTGGCCGAGCTGATGAACGTCCAGATCGTGCCAACTCGCGCGATCACCTACGCCAACTCCGAGATCTATGTGCGATTCGACGAGTCGGTACGCGGCTGCGACGCGTTCGTCATTCAAAGCCATGCAGCGCCGGTCAACGAGTGGACGATGGAGCAGTTGATCATGGTCGATGCGCTGAAGCGCGCATCTGCCAAGCGGATCACTGTTGTTGCCCCGTTCTATCCCTATGCCCGCCAGGACAAGAAGCACCGTGGCCGCGAGCCCATCTCAGCGCGGCTGATTGCTGATCTGTTCCACACCGCCGGCGCCCACCGGATCATGTCAGTTGATCTTCACGCGGCACAGATCCAAGGCTTCTTCGATGGGCCAGTTGATCATCTCTGGGCGCTGCCCGTGCTCTCGGACTACCTGGTGACCAAATACGACACCTCCGAAATGACTGTGGTTTCGCCGGACGCCGGCCGGGTGCGAGTTGCCGACATGTGGACCGACCGGCTGAACTGCTCACTGGCGATCATCCACAAACGGCGCGACCCGAGCGTCGTCAACACTGTCGCCATCCATGAGGTCGTGGGCGAGGTCGAAGGACGCGTATGCCTGCTGGTCGACGACATGATCGACACGGGAGGCACCATCTGCCAGGCGGCGGAGGCATTGAAGGCACGCGGGGCAAAGGCGGTTATCGCGGCGGCGACTCACCCGGTGCTGTCTGGGCCGGCCATTGACCGGCTCAAGGCCGCAGAGTTCGAAGAAGTGATTGTCACTAACACCTTGCCAATCCCCGAGGAACGTCGTTTCGATGCCCTCACCGTGTTGTCGATCGCGCCCTTGATCGCTCGGGCTATCCGGGAGGTTTTTGAGGACGGCTCAGTTACGAGCCTCTTCAATGGGCAGGCGTAGTTATCTGGGCTTGTTTGCTCGCGCATCGCGCGCTTTGGATCCGCCGACTTCGTGGTCGCTCGCAGAGGAAAGAGCGCCTCTGCTCCCTCCTCCTCAGCACGGCGGGCGCGCGATTCGGTGTTTGATTGCTCGCTCCGCTCGCGGCGTTTCGCGCTTCACAGCCGCCTAGTTCGTCGTCGTTCGCGGACGAAAGAGCGTGTCCACTCGCTCCTCCTCACGGCAGAGCCCCATGGGGTGGTGGGCTTTCGAGTGATCCTCGGTGCCTTAGTCGCCGGCTGGGAGGGCGGCGACAGGTCCAGTATCGCTGGTTGGTTTGAGCAGCGCCATGGAGCCTTCGGAAAGGTAGCGGCGGTCGCTGACTTGCCACTCGTCGTGCATGTCGGCCAAGACGGCACCGACGAGCCGGATGACGGCGGCGTCGTTGGGGAAGATGCCCACGACCCGGGCCCGTCTCTTGATCTCCTTGTTCACCCGCTCCAGCGGGTTGGTCGACCAGACTTTGGGCCAGTGGCCGCGGGGGAACGCGGTGAACGCCAACACCTCGGGTTTGCCTTCATCCATCAACGGGCCGATCTTGGGAAAGGCGGCGGCGAGTTGGTCTCGGACGCTGTTCCAGGTC
>JAICEV010000299.1 GCA_025923975.1 Propionibacteriaceae bacterium | reverse complement strand
GATCTCTCGGGCAGCTTCCCAATGGTCCATTTGAGCGCTTGTGATCGAAAACGATCCGCGAGACGGTGCTCGTCCTGTGCGAACAAGAGGCGAGTGGGTTAGCCGAGTCGTTCGTCGAGGTGGATGCTGACGGTGTCACCTTCCTGCTTGTCGATCAGCTGGCGCAGCTCGGCCTTGATCGGCAGCTTGTGCGTGCCGTCGCCGAGTGGCATGAAGGAGCTGCGGAAAGGATTGCCGTCGACCGTTCCGGCGACCTTGACGAGGCCGCGGGTGCCGAAGAACTCAGCGCTCCAGTCGGTCACGACATATGTCCAACCACCCTTGGCCGGGCTCGTGTGTAGGGCGGCGGTAAAGGTCTTGTCCAACGCGCCATGTGCTGTCATGACGATTCCTTTCTTTTGCATCAGGGCTATCCGTACATCAGGGAACCAGGAGTGGTGAGGGTCTGCCCCGTCTCCAGCCAGGTCTTCAGGCCGGACAAGATCATCGGCCAGCCGCCGTACACCTCGGATGGGGCGCTTTCACTGAGCTGATCGTGGATAACGGTCAGCCGGCACGAGTCACCGACCGGTTCGATTTCCCACGTCACGCGTGACGTGCCCTCGCGCTCGGCCTCCTCACTCCACAAGATGTGCATGGTCTGCACGAGTCGGCGTGGTCGATCGACGATGAGGTTCTCGCCCTCGACGAGTGGGCCGTCTGCGCCGGGATGCATCAGCGCATAGGGCGAGCCCGGCGTCCAATCGGACTCGACCCCGGCGCCGAAGTGGTACTTGGCGCGGATCGCCGGGTCAGTGATCGCTTCCCACAGCCGCTCCGGTGTGGTGCGGATGTAGATGTCGAAGATCTTCTCCATCGGATGCTCCAGTTCGCGTTTGAGGCCGGCCAGCCCGGCGGCCCACGGCTCGGTGTACTTGCTCACCCAGCGGTCATGGATGAGACGGATGGGAACGGTGTTGAGGAAGTGCAGCTTCTCCCGACCGCGCCGCCGACTCACGACGAGGCCGGCTTCCTCGAGCAGGCGGAGGTGCTTGGCCACGGCGATCCGCGTCATGTCGTGGCGGGCGGTCAGGGCGACCAGTGTTTGACCGTCGCGCTCGAAGAGTGCGTCGAGCAGGGCCCGCCGAGTCGGATCGGCTAGCGCGCGGAACACCGTCTCCACCGATCCACAATAGGAAACCAGATAGTTTCCTGTCAACGAGTGCTGGTTGTCCCTCCCGATCCCTCGTAGTCGATTGCGTAACGGATGTGGGTGGACGACGGCCAGACGTCGGCCTCAAGCTGGGTCAGCCGGTAAGGGCCATCGGGTGAGATGAGTGGCGTCCCGGTCCCGAGGGCGATCGGGGCGATGAAGATGTCAAGTTCATCGACAAGCCGTTCCCGAAGCAGCGAACGCATCAGGTCGATGGACCCCCAGATCAGTAGTCGACCGACATCCATAGCTGAGCAATGACTCGCCTCCGTCGGGAGGCAGCACCTTCGCTGCTGAGGTCGGAGGTCTGCACGCTAGTGGCGGCGGGATGTCAGGTTGCGGGAGACGGCTCGCAGCATCCGGTGCGGCAGATGCTCACAGATCGTGATCAGCATCTTGTAGCGCTTGGACGGGATGGAGATCACCTTGCCGGCGGCCACGTCCCGCAGGCAGTCAGCCACTAGCTGGTCGGCATCCAACCAGAGAGGATCCGGGATAGAGCCGATCTTGATCCCGGCGCGGTCGTGGAACTCGGTACGCACCCAACCAGGACAGAGTGCCGTGACTGTGACTCCGCTGCCGTGCAGCTCGTTGGCCAGGCCCTCGGTGTAGGCCGTCACCCAGGCCTTGATCGCGGAGTAGCTGCCCATGGTCATGAAGCCTGCGGTACTGCTGACGTTGATGATGGTGCCAGCTCCGCGCTCGCGCATCGCCCGTCCGGCGGCGGCGCTGAGTATCAAAACCGCCCTGATCATGACGTCAATTCCGTGTTCATGTGGCGTCGTGTCTGCGCTGGTGAGCTTGACCCGGATTCCGAAGCCGGCATTGTTGATGAGGATGTCGATCGGCCGCTCGACACTCGTCAGGCGTTCCGCAATCCCAACCACCTCGTCGCGCACACCCAGGTCCGCGACGATCGTCTCTACGCTGATCGCGTAGTGCTCTTTCAGCTCGGTCGACATCTCGGATAACCGATCGGCGTTCCGCGCCACCAACACCAGATCATGGCCACGTTCCGCCAGAGCCCGCGCGAAGGCTGCGCCTATGCCTGATGTACCCCCAGTGATCAGCGCAGTTGCCACCCGCTCACCCTATGCCAGCGCTCGCATAGCATGCCGGTGTGGCGGTCAGTAGCGAGGAGCTCGAAGCACACCTTCGCGCCTACGAGCAGGCGCTGAGTTCCTTTGATGCCAAACGAACAGCAGAGCTCTGGGGAGTTCCCGGCACCATCATTTCTGACGCTTTTGTGGGCTCCCTTGACTCTCGTGAGGCAATGGCCGCCGGCCTCGAGCAGTCCTACCCGGTTTACCAGCGGCTCGGTCTTCACCATGTCGAGCATCAGACTCTGCATCGGGTCGACCTGACCGACCGGCTGCTGCTCATTCAGGTCCGATGGCTGTTCTATGACAGCGCCGGCAACTTGTTGACCGACGGGCACTACGAATACCTACTGCGCCAGGATGACGACATGCTGCGGACCTATGTCGCGGTCGCCATCGACGAGCAGGAGAAGCTGACCCAACTGGCACAACGGCAAGGCATCGATCTTGGCTGAGTGAGGGCGAGTACGCCCTCACTACCGTTGCAGCATGGGGAGCTCGTCAGTCGGAACGAGACTCCAGGAGTTCTGCGGTCTCTCGAGCGATCGCCAGTTCCTCATTTGTGGGTATCACTGCGATCGCGATCGGTGCGCGGTCGGGCGAGATCACCCGCGCCACTGTGGATCGCTCGCCGTTCAGCTCAGAGTCCACACCGAACCCGAGGCCATCGAGACCCTCGATCACCGCAGCGCGCAGCGCCGGACTGTTCTCACCGACACCTGCGGTGAAGCTGAGTACATCGAGCCGACCGAGGAGCGCGAGGTACGCGCCGACATAGTGCTTGAGCCGATGGACATATACCTCGAACGCGAGCTGCGCCCCCTCATCACCGGCCGCTCGGCGCTGCTCCAATTCGCGGAAGTCGTTCACCCCAGATAGGCCCTTGAGCCCGGACTGCTTGTTCAACAAGGTGTCGATGTCGCCGATGGACATTCCGAGCTCATTGTGTAAAAAGGTGTGCAGCCCGGGATCGATGTCGCCCGAGCGGGTGCCCATCACCAGGCCCTGCAGCGGTGTCAATCCCATCGACGTCTCAACCGCCACACCACCGCGTACAGCAGACGCCGAGCAGCCGTTTCCCAGATGCAGCACAATCTGATTCAGCTCACCAAGATCACGGCCAACCAGCTCCGCGGCGGCCCGGGAGATAAATTGGTGCGATGTGCCGTGGAACCCATAGCGCCGGATCCGGTACTTTTGAGCAAGATCACGAGGGATCGCGTACGTCGCTGCAGCCAATGGAAGCGTGCTGAAGAACGCGGTATCGAAGATTGCTACGTGCGGCACGTCGAACTCCGCCCGCGCGGCTTCAATGCCCGAGACCGCACCCGGATTGTGCAAGGGAGCAAGAGGAATCAGGTCCTTGATCTCGGCAAGCACATCGTCATCGATGATTGTCGGGTCGGAAAACTCCGGCCCGCCGTGAACGACTCGGTGACCGACAGCCCGTAACCCAACAGCGTCAAGATCAACATCCGCAGCCACTAGTTGATCTTGCATCGCCTGCAGGGCGGCGTCATGATCAGCGATAGGGCTACCCTGTTCTCCGATCCGTTCGATGATGCCCTTGGCCTGCACTTCGGCCGTTTCAGGCACCACTAGCTGATACTTCAGCGACGAGGAACCGGCGTTCAAGACCAGCACAGGCGCTTCGTTCATACCTGTCGTCCCGCCGTTGCTGCCCCTGCCGGCTGCGCCTGCTTGATCGCTTGCGCCTGCACTGCGGTGATCGCCACGGTGTCGACAATGTCGGACACCAGCGCGCCACGAGACAGGTCGTTCACCGGCTTCCGTAGCCCTTGCAGCACCGGGCCGATGGCGATGGCGTGGGCGCTGCGCTGCACCGCCTTGTAGGTGTTATTGCCAGTGTTCAGGTCCGGGAAGATGAACACCGTGGCGCGCCCAGCAACCGGTGAGTTTGGCAGCTTGGTCCGTGCCACCGCCGGATCGATCGCCGCGTCGTACTGGATCGGACCCTCAAGCAGCAGATCGGGAGCGCGCTCGCGTACCAAAGCCGTAGCCGCTCGCACCTTCTCCACCTCCGCACCCGACCCAGAGGTGCCGGTCGAGTACGACAACATCGCCACCCGCGGCTCGATGCCGAACTGCTGCGCCGTCTCCGCAGAGGAGATCGCAATGTCGGCCAGCTGTTCGGTCGTCGGCTCGGGAATCACCGCGCAGTCGCCGTACGCCAGCACCCGATCAGCCAGGCACATGAGGAACACACTCGACACGGTGTTCACTCCAGGCTTGGTCTTGACGAACTCCAACGCCGGCCGAATGGTGTGCGCCGTCGTGTTCACTGCACCCGAGACCATGCCGTCCGCCAGCCCGAGATGGACCATCATCGTGCCGAAGTAGGAGATGTCCGTCATGACCTCCCGGGCGCGCTCCAGCGTCATCCCCTTGTGCGCCCGGGCTGCCGCATACGCGGCCGCGAACTTCTCGACCAGCTCGGGATCCTGCGGCGACACAATCGAGGCCTCGTCAAGATCAAGACCGAGTGCCGACGCCCGGGCGCGCACCTTGGTCTCAT
>JAICEV010000298.1 GCA_025923975.1 Propionibacteriaceae bacterium | reverse complement strand
GGCAGCTATCTACGCCACGATCAACCTCAGCTCGGCGGGCGCCAGCGGATGGGGCATCCCGATGGCGACCGACACCGCTTTTGCCCTGGGCATCCTGGCGCTGCTGGGCAACCGTATCCCGCTCACGTTACGCATCTTCCTCACCGCCCTGGCCATCATCGACGATATCGGTGCTCTCCTGGTGATCGCGTTCTTCTATACGGCGCAGATTTCCTGGTCCGGCCTGGCTATCACTGGTGCCCTGCTCGGCGTCCTCGCCGTCGTCAATGCGGTCGGGCTGCGTCACCTGCTGGTGTACGCCATCCTCGGGGTTGGTCTGTGGCTCGCCGTGCTCGCCTCCGGCGTCCACCCGACGATCACCGGCGTGCTCCTGGCAATGCTAATCCCCGCCTCGTCGCGGATCGGGTCCGGTCAGTTCCTCGATCAAGCCCGCTCGGGCCTGCGCCGGTTCGAAGCGGCCGGCGATCGCCGGGAAAGCGTGCTGGCCAACGCGCCGCGGCAGGAGGCCTTTCGCGAGCTAATGGCGATCGCCGAGCAGGCCGAAACCCCCTTGCAGCGGCTTGAGCATCGCCTGCATCCGTTCACCACGTTTGTCGTGATGCCGCTCTTCGCACTCGCCAACGCTGGGCTTTCCCTGGGTGGCGATCTGCTTGCAATCCTTGCGCATCCGGTTAGTGTTGGTGTCGTGGCGGGCCTGGTTCTGGGCAAACCTCTCGGTGTCGCGGCGTGTGCCTGGCTCGCGGTGCGGAGCGGATTGACGACGCTCCCGGACGGGCTCAGCTGGCGTCACATCCTCGGAGTGGGGGCTCTGGCCGGGATCGGCTTCACGATGTCGCTGTTCATCACGAATTTGGCCTTCGGCGGCACCGAGCTGCTCTCGACCGCCAAGCTCGGAATTCTTGCCGCATCGGTCGTCGCGGGCTTGCTCGGCTGGGAACTCCTACGGCGGTCGCCCGTGACATCCACTTCTGCCGACTCGACCGTTAACCCGCCCTTGAGACGACAGGCATGTCCTAGGTAGGCTCACACTTGTCCCCAGGGGGTCCAGACTGCATTTGGATCAGTTGTCGGCACGACGAGAAAGATCAGTGCTATGACCGAGACATGGAAGCAGGGCGGTCGCGATGGGTCGACCCGCACATCATTACATGGTGGGGAGCACGGAGAACAGGGCAGCGATCGCGAGGTGTGGCAGCCGCGCCACATCCTGCTCGGGGTCAGCCACGTCTCAGACGACCCGACCCAGCACCGGCTCTTCGAGATCCGCGCGGTCTATGATCATGAGGCTAACGGGTGGGTGGCCCAGGTTGCCGAACAGAACCGCAACGAGCAACCGGGAGCCTGGACACCCGAGCTGAGGACGGATGGAACTGGACTCAACGCCTTCCCGTCAGCCGCAGCCTGTCTGGGGGATGCGGTGACGAGGCTGGTCACCCTGGTTGACCGGGAAGCGTAGCTCCCTTCGCCGATTGCCCGCTGACCGAACTTGGGATAAGGCCCTCAGTCTGCGTGCCTCTGGACCTTTCCCTGACGATCATCACGTTCCCCACCCATTTCGACGATTCCGGTCATCGCGAATGTGGCCAGCTCGCCGCTTACGTCAATGGGTTTCGCCGGTGGCACTGCCACCAGCAGAGCGGGAAGCACGCTCCCGATGCCGTTCGAGGCTGGCGGTCTCCCACGCTCGATCCTCCGCCGTCATGGCGCCAAGCCGGCGGTCTTCACGCTGGCTGATTTCTTCCGCGGGTGATTGCGCCCGACCCTGCTCCTGAGCGCTCATGCGAAGCTCCCGGGTTTGGCTCACCTGGTGCCGTCGTGAGCGCAAATAGGCAAAGACGACAATGACGACGAGAACGACGGCAATTACGACCCACCATTGCGTCGACATAGCCTCACTCCTTTTCTAGCGATGAGTTGCTACCTTGATAGCGTAGGTCGCTCGTCGGTTGATGAGCGTCAGCCATGATTATCCGACTCGGGCGTTCAGACAGTGGGTCCCTCTGAGCAGGTGCCCCCATCCGTCTCCCATTCATCGAGTCCAGCAGCTGCTTCCTGCGCGGTCGTGGCGTTGAGGAGGTGGTCCAGTTCTGGAGGTCGAGGTTTTGTGCCCCCCGGAAGAGCGATGTCGTGCCCACCGGCATCAGACCCGGGCAGTGCGACTGTCTTACCCCCGGGTGGCGCCGGATCGGATTTGACGTAGCACATCGGGACCGCCCCGTCCTCGCTCCAACCTGCGGCCCCTAGGTCCCGCCTTGCCTCGTCGAGCGCCGTGGCGAAGGGATCGGCCGTCCCGATCGATGTGGTGGACCAGGAGAAGGCAGAGGCCTGGCCAACCAGGATGTCTCCCTGGTTCCCCCACTGAACCAGGGCGTACTTGGTCCGACTTGCCGTCAGTTCTGTCGGATCGATGGGAATCGTGAACAGGGTCATGCCGGGGCCCGGCCGACCATGATGCATGCCCACCTCGATCCGCCAGCCCCGATACACCTTGTGCGTCGAGCCGGTGCGAAGGCTGGCCACCCGGTCGGCGACGAGGCAAATCTGGCACGCGCCCCAGGCGGCGCCGGCCAGATCCGACCGGCTCAGCGGAGCTAATGGATGGGTCTCGGTGGTTGCGGCGAGGGAAAGGGTCACGGCGAAACCTCCTTGCACGGTGCGAACGCTGATGCTGTGGGTCTTAGCTCCCGCCTAGGTCCGGACGCACTTCGTCTATAACGGTGGAACTATAACAGGATTACTAGTATGATGATATGCGAACGATCAGTCTATTGGGAGCCAGGGCGACGGTCAGCTGGCCGTTCCCGCCATTCCACCGACACCAACGCTAGGAGCAGGCCCGTGAATAGCCTTGATCTAGCCAAACGCGACATGACTCTGGGCTACGGCGGGCGCACCTTTGTGCTCCGTGCTTACCGCGAAGACGGGACGTGGCAGGTGGTGATCGTCGAGCGCCGCACCCCAATCAGTCACTGGCTGGGGCCAACGGCTGACTCGGCAACCTGTCTTGCCGCCGCAGCCGGGTTCATCGCGGCTACCGTGGATGCGGCGTGTGGACCTCTAGATGTCACGCCGTGAGGAATGGCCACTTCGTCCTGCTGCTGCTCCCTGCGAGTGAGACTGATCGACGACAGACGGGGAGTTCGCCGCGCCCCCACCCTACTGAGGAGACCGTGTCATGACGAATGAGCCGAACCTGGCCAAGAAAGATCTCTCCCATGTCAACCTCGCTACGGCCAATCTGGCGGGCGCGGATCTGCATGACGCGCGTCTGCGTGATGCCACACTCACGGAGGCGAATCTCGAAGGGGCGGATCTGACCGAAACAGATCTGACGGGTGCCAACCTGGGTGGCGCGAGCCTGCGCCATGCCTCGGCTGCCCACGCCAATCTGGAAGGAGCCGATCTGCGGGATGCCGATCTGGAGGGAGCGAATCTGCGTGGAGCCCATATGGCTGGCGCCAAGCTGCGCGACGCCGACCGAGCGATCGCCGAGCTGGCCGGGGCCGACTTTACGGAGTGTGGTGCGGAAGAAGCTCCTGCAAGCGATCAGTAATCCAATTGGTTTGCAACCGGACGTGCTGCGGTCTCGCATCGTCGGCACAGTGCAACCGGCGAGTGTTTCAGCGGGCTGACCCATTTTCGGACTGAGCGCTCACCTACCGCGGCTGAGCCCATCGCGTGCGTGGCGTGCAACGCGCAACAGGGCAGCCAACGCATGACCCATCCTGGGACGCCGTCGCTGTGAGCGTTATTCGTGGATACCTGTCACCGCAACAACTCGCGTGATCAGGCGATCAATGGTCTTGGGACCGAAGCCGGGGCGTGGAGCGAACGGGATCTCTCCCCTCGTCCAATCAAACCCGGGCAGGGTTCCCCCGCCCGCTGCGGTCGTCGCGGCGGACGTTCCTCTCGCCACAATGGTGGAGCCTGGCGCGCCAGCACGTTCGCAAAAGTCGTAGAGACGGTTGCTGAGCCGGCGATTTTCCGTGTTCGTCGGGTCCTGTGTGGACCGCTCGCCAAACCAGACTAGCCACTCACGCACCTTCGCGGTCGGAACCGTGCGTGTTTGACGATGGGGCTGTGTCATGACTCGTCTCCTTCATTCAGGCTTCGCAGGATGCCGCACGTTTAAGGAATAGGCGGTTGCTATTCGCGCACTATGCGGTGTCCACCGGCGCTGCGGATCGACTGGGCTGTCTAGGCGTTCAGATTCCGCAACTGCCGGCCAAAGCCCATTTCGTTCCCATTGATATTGGCCTTACCCAACGCTTTGACGGCCGCCGGCATGGTCGCGGTGAGCACCTGGCGGGCCTGCAGCTCCGTGGCGCTAGCCTGACGTGCGGCGTTACGAGTGATGGTTTTGGTCTCGGGGCCATAGATGGCCTCGTGGTCGGTGGCCATGGCCTGCCGCGCTTTCGCGTTCTTGCCCAACTTCACATAGAACGCCGACGTTGGCGGCGCCAGGTATTTGACCGACTGCGCGTACATGGCCTTGAACACCCATGGATCCCCGTCGGCCACATTGGCCAGCATCGGCAGCCCGGACTCGACGATCATGGTCGCCATGTCTTTGGAGACGCCGACCATGTCCGCTACCAACGTGAGGGTCGTGTCGACGGCTGGATCGGTCATCACGTGCTCGAGCGTTTTCTGAGCCATCGTCATCGGCGTGTGCACTCCCCATGTAACCTATGCAAGAGATTCCAATAAATTGGACTCTTCTGGCAGTATACGCGCTGTATGTAGCGGGTGTCTAGCCCTCTGCCTGGGCGAGTGCTAGCAACGCGTGTAGACTGCGAAGACACGCCACGGCAACGAAGACTCACGGCGCGCGGTCGCGGGACCGGTAGACGTGTTGCTTGCACCCCT
>JAICEV010000297.1 GCA_025923975.1 Propionibacteriaceae bacterium | reverse complement strand
GCCGCCGTCATGCTGTCCACCGCCCTCGTCGCGATCGACGCGACGATCGTCGCGACGGCGGTCCCCTCGATCGTCGACGACATCGGCGGCTTCACCGAGTTCCCCTGGCTGTTCTCGATCTATCTGCTGGCCCAGGCGGTGTCGGTGCCGATATTCGCCAAGTTCACCGACGTCATCGGACGCAAGCCGATCATGCTGATCGGGATCGGCCTCTTCGTGCTTGGCTCCATCCTGTGCGGGATCGCTTGGAGTATGCCGGCCCTGATCGTATTTCGAGCCCTCCAAGGCCTCGGCGCCGGCGCAGTGCAGCCGACCGCGATGACGATCATCGGCGACATCTACTCCGTCGCCGAGCGAGCGCGGGTCCAGGGCTACGTTGCCAGCGTCTGGGCGCTGTCTGCCGTCATTGGACCGACGCTTGGCGGGCTCTTTGTCGACTTCCTGAACTGGCGCTGGATCTTCTTCGTCAACATCCCGCTCGGAGCACTCGCGGCCTGGTGGCTGTTCCGCAGATTCCGCGAGCAGGTGGTCCGCAAGCAGCATCGCATTGACATCGGCGGTGCGTTGCTCCTGAGCATCGGCGCCTCGCTGATAATCCTCGGGCTCCTCGAGGGCGGCATCCTGTGGGCCTGGGACTCGGCACCAAGCATTACCATTCTCACGCTCGGCACAGTGCTCTTGATCGGTTTTGCACTGGTAGAGCGACGGGCCGCTGAGCCAATCCTTCCGGGTTGGGTTTTTCGCAGCCGATTGCTCAACTCAACCAATCTCGCTGCCCTGGGGGTCGGGGTGATGCTGATCGGCCTTACTTCCTTCATCCCGCTGTACGCACAGGGAGTGCTGGGCACAAGTGCGCTCGTGGCAGGCTTCGCACTCGCGGCCCTCACACTGGGCTGGCCGCTTGCCGCCTCGATGGCCGGTCACATCTACCTAAGAATCGGTTTCCGGCGCACCGCGCTGATCGGCGCTGTGGTGATTTTGATCGGCTGTGCATTGCTGGGCTTGCTGTCTGAGCGCAGCACCGTGTGGCAGACGGCTGCCACCTGTTTCGTGCTCGGGCTGGGCTTCGGCCTGGTAATCAGCCCGATGTTGATCTCCGCCCAGTCCGCCGTCGATTGGCAACGCCGCGGTGTCGTCACGGGCACCAACGTGTTCGCCCGGTCGATGGGGAGCGCGCTCGGTATCGCCGTCTTCGGCGCTATCGCAAATTCGTCGCTGAGCCAGCGGGCCGGTGGCCACATCTCCTCCACCGCTAGCGAAATTCCGGTTAGTCTCCTAGAACCCGCGCTTCATAAGGTCTTCCTGGCCGCTGGAGTGGTCGCGGTGCTAGTGGCGGCGGCGGTACTGATCATGCCCAACCGCTCGGCGACTGATCACGGTTCACCGCAGTCGTAGCATCAAAACATGCTGCGAGTGTCGGCCAAAGGCAGGCCTATCGCACTGCTCCTCGTCTTGGCTTGCCTGGTCGCCGGCTGTTCCTACGACCGCGACGAGCCGGGCCTCTTCGAGCGGCCCATGACGCGGCAAACGACAGCACCGCCGATGCCTCCGGTCACGCCTGATGAGATTGCGCAGGTCCCCAACCCCGATTTGCCGGTCGTCGGCGAGGCGATCTGGATGTCCGCGGATAGCCACGACATCACGATGCGGATTGCTGTCCACGCCGTGCGTCGCATTGCCGGCGGCACCGTACTTGACTGGTCAATCACGCCGATTCACGGCCCCGGCTTACGCCTGAACGATCGGGTACCGAGCGGGCTCAACCTCGGTCTGACCGGGCCGGGTGAGGGCTATCCAAATATCGTTCTGGTTGACGGCGCGCGGTCACAGGTATATCGGCCGCTAACCTTCGCCGAATCTGGCCGCTGCCTGTGTACGCCGCTAACGCTGGCTCAACGGATGTTTCAGATCGGCCACACCTCGCTGCTCCAGCTTGCATTTCCCGCCTTGCCAGACAATCTGGCAACCGTTGACATACAGCTAGCCACTGTGCCGCCGTTCTGGCACGTGCCGGTGACGCCGCGCGGCATGCTGCCGCTGGCCACCTATCCCACTGACCTGACCCGCGGCGCGGAAGGTTCCGCGGTCATTGCCAGTACCAAGGCGTTCCGCTACCGCCGAACCGGACAGCACTATCTCGTGACGATCAATGCCGTTTACGCCAGCAGCACCTTCACCTCGATCGCCTGGACTCTCCACGCGGTTGAGCCTGGGCGCGGCACCAAAACCGCCTCATTGCCGCCGCTCGCTGATGCCGAACCGCCCAGTCGTCCGTACAACAAAATCTCAGCGGGAGGACCCCAGATCAGTCTCGGCAGCGGCCAACCCGTCAGGCGAGCGCGGCTAGTCACTACGCGGCTCGCTGGCCGCGGCGCGCTGGAGTGCCTGTGCACAGACCTTCGCATCGGGGAGGCGACCCTGCGTCAAATGGGCGAGCAGATGAGCGTTGTTACTAACCTGCCGCCTATCCCAGCTGGCACCTCGAAGGTTGACATCGTGTTGCCCGGTGTGACGACCCTGAGCAACGTCGTAGTGACGCCCGCGCCGAATTCGGCATTCCGGTCGGCCGGACCGGCAGTACGCAACGTGCGGTTCTGGACCCATTGGGGAGATCGGCAAAATCCTGGCTGGGAACCGCGGGACTGGCCGACGCCGGTGCCGCGTTCCTACCAGTTACAGCACCTTCGAGCAACGGTGGACGACATCGTCCGCTAGGCGCTCGTCAGAGTGCAGAGTGCGAGTCAAACTTCCGCCGGCGCAAGCTTGCCGACCAGTTCCACCACCTCGGCGATGGAGTTCTCTATTCGGGTTGGGCGATAGGGGAACCGTTCTATGTCCTCGACCCTCGTTGAACCTGTCAGCACCAAGATGGTTCGCATCCCGGCCTCCATGCCGGAGACCACGTCGGTGTCCATGCGATCACCAACCATCATCGTGGTCTCGGAGTGCGCATCGATTGCGTTCAGCGCCGAGCGCATCATGAGCGGATTGGGTTTGCCCACGAAGTACGGCCGAATGCCGGTCGCCTGGGTAATCAAGGCAGCAAAGGAGCCGCACGCTGGTACGGACCCTTCCGCCGAAGGACCGGTCGCATCGGGATTGGTAGCGATAAACCGCGCTCCACGCTCGATGAGCCGGATTGCCCGGGTGATGTTTTCAAAGGAGTGGGTTTTAGTCTCGCCCAGCACGACATAGTCCGGGTCACGTTCGGTTAGCACGAACCCAACGTCGTGAAGTGCCGATGTGAGCCCCACATCTCCGATCACGAACGCGCTGCCGCCCGCCTTCTGATCGACCAAAAAATGCGCCGTGGCCAGTGCCGATGTCCAAATGCTTTCCTCAGGTACGTCGATGCCGCTTAGCCGGAGCCGCGCCCGCAGATCACGAGGGGTGTAGATCGAATTGTTGGTAAGCACCAGGAACCGGCGCCCATGCTCTTGTAGGGCGGCGATGAATTCCGTGGCGCCAGGCAGTGCCTGCTCCTCGTGCACCAGTACTCCGTCCATGTCAGTCAGCCACGATTCGACAGGCTTGGGGTCGGTCATGGGAGTCATTCTTCCTCCTGGCAGCCGTCGAAGCGATCGGAGCGGCTGCCAGAAACGAACGTGTACGTTCGTTCCCTGCGCTCTGCACTGGTTGCGACGTGTGCAGCGTGAGGGCAACGTGTGCAGAGCTTCCCGGTACGGACCTCCTGTCAGACTTCGGCATATGACGGATCCTCGGCTACCTGACCCCGCCGTCGTGGTACTGGCTGGGGCTACTGGTTCGGGCAAGTCCACCTGGGCCGCGGAGCGATTCCGCAGCGCCGAGATCGTCAGCTCAGATGCGCTGCGGGCAACTGTCGGTAGCGGCCCTGCCGACTTGGATGCTTCTCTGGAGGCGTTCGCGCTGCTTGATCAGATAGTGGTGGCTCGAACCAAGCGCTCCCTCATGACGGTTATCGACACTCTTGGCTTGGATCCGCAGCGGCGTTCGGACTATCGACGGCTCGCCCGCGCGGCCGGGCTGCCGGTGGTACTGGTGATCATGAACACAGCAGCGGCGCTGTGCCGGGAGCGCAACGGACGGCGCGACCGGCCCGTTCCGGCACGAGTTCTCAGCGACCAGCTGCGCAAGATCAACAGACTTATCGACTCGACCGAGGAGGGCTGGGACCAGATTCTGATCATTGATCAGGACACCGCCGCCGAGCCCTCGATCGATCAGCCCGCTTCAGATCTTGATCATCGTCCCGCCACAGGGCTGCAAGTTGTGCTCCAGATCTCACGGTTTCCGTGGGGAGATGAGGATCCCGCGCGCTGGCTCCGCGACCTAGCACTGACCGCTGATCAGATCGGCTTCAATGGCTTGGCACTGATGGACCATCTGATCCAGATTCCGCAGGTCGACCGCGCCTGGGAGCCGATACCCGAGCCCTGGGTCACACTCGGCATGCTTGCCGCGCTGGACACTGACCTCAGGCTGGGCACGTTGGTATCCCCCGTCACGTTCCGCGAACCTGGCATCATTGCCAAGACCGTCGCGACGCTGGACGTGCTCAGCAACGGCCGCGCCTTCTGCGGACTCGGCGCCGGCTGGTGGCTGCGCGAGCATCAGGCGTACGGTCTGGACTTCCCGAGCAACAGTCAACGACTTGATCAACTTCAGGTGTGCATCGAGACGTTACGAGCGCTGTGGGCACCCGGCACCAAGGCCTACCACGGCAATTACGTGCACCTCCCGGAAACCACCTGCTATCCACGCCCGGTCAACGAGGTGCCGATCATTGTCGGCGGTTCTGGAGAGCGGCGGACGCTGCGGATCGTCGCTGAGCAGGCCGACGGTTGCAATCTGCCATCAGACCAATCGATGTTACGAACCAAGATCGACATTTTGCATAAGCACTGCGCCGCCGTGGG
>JAICEV010000296.1 GCA_025923975.1 Propionibacteriaceae bacterium | reverse complement strand
GCACGCGTACTCTCAGGCGGCGAGAAGACCCGGCTGGCGTTGGCAATGCTGGTGTGCTCCAGCGCCAATGTGTTGTTGCTCGATGAGCCGACGAACAACCTTGATCCCGCCTCCCGCGCGGAGGTGCTCGCAGCGATCAAGCGTTACGCCGGCGCAGTGGTGCTGGTCACCCATGACGAAGGGGCCGTGGACGCCCTTGATCCTGATCGAGTGCTGCTGTTACCGGACGGAGTCGAAGATCTTTGGAGTCCGGAATATACGGATCTGGTCGCATTGGCCTGATCATTCCGCACATTTTTCTTCTCGGCGCCCTGGAGATCATTGACTGACTGATGTGATCAAACCCCTAAGGTCAATTGATCAGACAGAAATTGCCCAAACCTGCCGGAAACGTGCTAGAAATAAGTGATCATTGATCTTGAGGTCTCGATCATTCGGTTTGGCAAAGGTCGTCGTGCAACCATGATGACCCACGACAAAGGGAGGCGCAGTGGCCAAGGCATTGGCTAAGGGTTCACGCATAACCGGGGCGCAGCGGACAACGCTTGCTTCCCAATACGCCAGGCGGTACGCCGCAGGTGAGAGCATCCGGAAGATCGCTGATGATGCTGGTCGTTCCTTCGGGTTCGTGCATGGCGTCTTGAAGGAAGCCGGAGTTGAGCTACGCGGTCGCGGCGGCGCTACCCGCGGTGCCAAGAAGACCGCGTCGAGCAGTGCGGCAAAGAGGACCACGGCGGGTGCTACCAAGAAGGCAGCGGCTAAGAAGACACCGGCCAAGTCTGCGGCGAAGAGGTCCACGGCCAAGAAGACGCCGGCCAAGAAGACCACCGCCAAAGCTGCCAAGGCTCCGGCGAAGAAGTCCACGGCCAAGAAGACGACTGCCAAGAAGACGACTGCCAAGAAGGCCCCTGCCAGGAAGCGGTGATCGCAGCTTCCCCCCGCAAAGGCCCGGCGCAACTGCTGCCGGGCCTTTGTGCTGCTGGGCGATCGCAGCTCGGAATAGCCTGGGACAGCCGAGCGTTCCGAGGCTCCGGAGGAAAGTCATGTCAATGAGTAATTGGGGACTGATGCGGCGCATGTCCCAAGATCCGGATATCGCACAGCATCAGCTCAGCCCTGGCGTCGTTTGGCGGGTACTGCGGTTCGCAAAGCCCTACCGGTTTCTGATTGCCGTTTTTGTCGCCCTCGTGGTCATACTGGCCACACTTGCGGTGGCGCCCCCGCTGCTTTTCAAGGAGATCATCGACCACGGTGTGTTGCAGGGCAACCGGCGGGTCGTGATCATCGTGAGCCTCACGCTCGCCGGTGTTGCTGTGTTGCAGGCGATGCTCGGCCTGGTCCAGCGCTGGTTTTCTTCAACGATCGGCGAGGGCTTGATCTTCGATCTGCGGACTCAGGTCTTCGATCACGTAATCCAGATGCCCGTCGCCTTCTTCACCAGAACCCAGACCGGAAAGCTCGTATCGCGGCTCAACTCAGATGTGATCGGAGCCCAGCAGGCATTCACCTCCACCTTGTCGACGGTTTTGACCAACTTGATCAGCCTAGTGTTGGTGCTCGCCGCCATGTTGGTGTTGAGCTGGCAGCTCACTCTAGCTGCGCTGATCATGTTGCCGATCTTTCTCATTCCAGCCAAGATGGTCGGTCGCAAGCTGGCAGATCTGACACGTCAGCAGATGCAACTTAACGGTGACATGTCGGCAACCATGACAGAGCGTTTCAGCGTCAGCGGCGCGCTGCTGGTCAAGCTTTTCGGCAGGGCACCTGAGGAGCATGAGCGGTTTGCCGAACGGGCCGGAGCCGTACGCGATGTCTCGGTCAAGATTGCCATGAATGGACGGTTCTTCTTTACGTCATTGGGACTGGTCGCTTCATTGGCTGTTGCGCTGGTATACGGCGTGGGGGGAATATTGGCCATCGATGGCGCTCTTACCGTTGGCACCCTAACGGCCCTTGCCGCCCTGCTGGCGCAGCTGTACGGGCCACTCACCCAGCTCACTAACCTTCGCGTGGATGTCATGAACGCCCTGGTGAGCTTTGACCGGGTCTTTGAAGTGCTCGACCTGGTGCCCATGATCCGCGACGCCGACGATGCCGAGACGGTGAAGGGGCCTGCTTCGGTGTACTTTGATCATGTCTCGTTCAGCTACCCGACCGCCGATGAGGTCTCATTGGCAAGTTTGGAATCGATTGCCTCACTTGATCAACGACCCAGCGGCGAGGTGCTGCATGATGTGACCTTTGATGTTCCGGCCGGCCAAACAGTGGCACTCGTTGGTCGCTCTGGCGGCGGCAAGACGACCATCACCCACCTGATTGCCCGGCTCTATGACGCCACCGCCGGCACGGTCTCGGTGGCCGGCACGGACGTCAAGAAGCTGAAGCAGGATTCGTTGCGCCGCAAGGTTGGCTACGTCACCCAGGACGCGCACATGTTCCACGACACGATCCGAGCGAACCTGCAGTACGCCAAGCCTGATGTCACCGATGCAGAAGTGTGGGAGGCGCTAGAGGCCGCTCAACTCAAGACGCTGGTGGAGAGCCTTCCCGACGGACTCGAGACGGTGGTTGGGGAACGCGGCTACCGGCTGTCCGGTGGCGAGCGGCAGCGCCTTGCCATCGCCCGTCTGTTGCTCAAGGCCCCGCCAATTGTGGTGCTCGACGAGGCCACTGCCCATCTCGACTCTGAATCAGAGGTCGCGGTCCAACAAGCACTGGATCTGGCGATGGAGGGACGGACCAGCATTGTCATCGCACATCGGCTGTCGACGGTCCGCGACGCTGACTTGATCATCGTTGTAGATCAGGGTCGCGTTGTGCAACGCGGGCGGCACGAGGAGCTGATGCGCGAGGGCGGGTTGTATGCCGAGCTCTACCGCACTCAGTTTGATCAGAGTCCGCGCTGGGCTCCACCCTCGACGGGGATCACTGAACCGGTCAGATAGGACGCAGCGGGGGAGAGTGCGAAGGCTGCGACCCGCCCGAACTCTTCCGGCTGGCCATACCGACGCAGGGGGATCGCCGCTTCTGCTTCCGCTCGCGCTGCCGCCGGATCCTCTTTGAGCGAGTTGAGGTATTGGGCCCGCTCAGTCTCGATGGCACCTGGCATCAGGCCGATTACTCGCGTCCCCTGCGGGCCGAGTTCGTCGGCGAGCTGCTTGACGAGCATGCCCAGCCCAGGGCGCAGGCCGTTCGAGGTGGCAAGTCCCGGGACGAGTGTCTTCACAGAGGTCGACAGAACCCAGGCAAGGCACAGGTCATTGGCCGTACCGTGCCGCACTACGGACCTGCTGACTCGTAGCGCTGCCAGGAACACTGATTCGAACGCGTCGCGCCACTGTTCCTCGCTGGTCTCCAACACCGATCCGGCTGGTGGGCCGCCGACACTGATCAGTGCGCCGTCGAGCCGACCGAACGCATCCAGCGCGAGAGCGCAGGCCGTCTCCGCGGTTCCGGCATCTGTCAGGTCGGCCGCCAGCGCGACCGCACGATCCGGTCCCAGCTGACTCACCGCTTCAGCCAATAACTCTGACCGTCGAGCGACCAGGACAACGTGCGCTCCTTCGGCGACGAGCTGCTCCGCCGTTGCGCGCCCGAGCCCGGTGCTGGCGGCCGTGACCAGGAAGGCGCGGTCGCCCAAGCCAAGATCCATGATCAGATCTTCACACCGTTGCGGGCGCTTCGGTGGCGTTTTCGCGTTCCTCGCGCCTGGCGCGCAAATCGGCGCGGATGAAGACGACGATTCCGGCCACACCGACGGCTGCGAACATGAACCACTGGACGGCATACCAGAAATGTGGGCCCTCAGAGAGATCTGGCAGCCGGATCGGCTGGAAGCCGCCGGCCTGCTCGGGCTGAACGGCAAGCAGACCGATGTATCCGGACTTGATCGGATAGGGCAGCGTCGTTGCGATGGCATCGGAGTTGATCAACCGCATTTGGTTGTCAACCGGCGTGATCGCGGCTCGGCGACCCTTCTCATTGCGGCGTACGTGACCGACGACCGTCACCTCGCCGGTCGGCGGCGCAGGCGCAGCAGATGGGATCTGAGCACCTTGCGGCAGTGGGATGAAACCGCGATCCACCAAGACGACCCCGCTCACCGTATGCAGCGGTGTGACCACCTCATAGCCGTCCAGATTGCCGTTGCTGCGATAGCGCACGATGAACTGGTGGTCTGCATCGAAGGTGCCCCGAGCCTCCACCCGCTGCCATTGATCAGCGTCGGTGATCGGGCGGGTGAAGACCTGCTCGTAGGGTCTAACGGGGCTCTGCTCGTTCGCGATTGTGGTCGCGTTGCGTTCCCGTCGTTGAGCTAAGCGGTCCAGTTGCCATTCGCCCATGGTGACAAAGACAACACCGAGCACGGCGACAAAGATGATCAGTAGTGACCAGCGGAGCCACAAGCGGCGCACGGTGCCAGGCTAGTCGGCGGCCTCGTCGTTCAGCAGGAGCGCCGTGGCTGCCGCCGATGCTGTCCCCAAGGTGGCGCCGCGGCCGACCGCGATTCCGACAAGAAAAGTGGTGAGGGGCGCTGCTACCCGTTCAACCTCATGTGCGGAGTCCCGGGCGAGGTCCAGCACAGTACGGACCGTGTT
The DNA here is from genome assembly GCA_025923975.1 of Propionibacteriaceae bacterium. GTDB lineage: Bacteria > Actinomycetota > Actinomycetes > Propionibacteriales > Propionibacteriaceae > Microlunatus. Next base: position 301 of record JAICEV010000296.1, on the reverse strand, counting down.
GTCATCCATCCTGATATCGCTGGTGCCTAGTTCGGCGGACAAGGTTGTCAGCCACTGCTTGAGTTCCATCGGTTCGGTGCTCCTCGGCGAAGGCTGTTGTGCGGCGCACATTTGATGCTATGGGCCAGGATGATGTCATGGGACGCGTAACCCGTCGCCACGTGGTGCTGCGGGTAGCACCAGGCGAGGTGGTTCGGCGCGCGGACACCTTGGCTGTGGAGGAGCCGCTGGAGATCCGCCTGAACGGCGAGTCGTACCTGGTCACAATGCGGACGCCCGGAAACGACGTCGATCTGGCCAG
>JAICEV010000295.1 GCA_025923975.1 Propionibacteriaceae bacterium | reverse complement strand
GGGGGCCATCAACCGAGCCCTCTCGATATTGCCTCGGCTAATCCCAGCTGCCGTTCGCTGCGAATGGCTACGACACCTGGCGGATGTCGTGATGGTGGAAGCGAGCTGCCACAACGCCTTCGACCTCGCCCACGAGCGCGGTTTGCACACGACCGTTGCGCTCTCCCCACCGACTACTTGCCGTTCCGACAGGCCTTGCCGCACTTGACCGGCCGAGTGTCCGCTAACCGTCGGGCTAAAGCGGGCGCACCTCGTAACGCCTGGCGTCTTCGACGATGAGGATTCCCTCTCCCTTGCCGAGCGGAGCGATCACTTGACCGGTCAGTCCGCAAACCGCTGCCTCGTTCGTCGGGCTGTGGCCGACGATCAGCGCCCGGCCCTCGTCTGGCAGTGCCTCGACAATCCCTTGAAGCGCCGCACCGAGCAGCCGACTTTCATGCTCGACAAGATCAGGATCGACCGCACGCATCTCCTCGAGCGAAGCGCCCTTGCCGGCCGCCTTCGCGGCTTCACGCCACCGGTCCTCGACCGCCGACCGTAGCGCGGTCCCTGTGATGATTTGCGCATCCTCCTGACCGGCCGCACGGCGCAAAATGCGGAGCATTTCGTTGGCGCGCTCCGCGCCGGTAGAGACGAACAACGCATACGGCGGGTGCAGGCCGGTTCGGCCGATAGCTTCGGCGTCCGCAATACCCTGCTCGCTCAACCGGTCGCCGTCATTGTCGGTGTGCCGACGCAGCTCGACATATCGCATGCCTCCATCCTGCTCAACAACCAGGTCGTCCGGGCAGACTGGGCAGCAACTTGCCTGGCGGGTTGAGCAGCAATGAAGTGCACGCTGGCGCTCATGACCGGGCCAGTTCTGGTGGCTCGATTTGTTGCGATGGCTCTGCGCGCCATGGTGCCCGGACCGCTCCTCGGCCGGGTCGTGATGGCCGGGAAGAGTCGTGCGAGCACATCGTGACCCCGTGGCACATATCAGCGGCAACCCAGGCCCAGCCACCCTGCCACGATCCGTGGACGAGGACGAACGTTGACATGCATCTCCTCCTTTGTCGAATGGGCTACTGGGCAGTCTGGACGGCGGCAGACGCATCCCAATCCCGCAAATCGGGGGGATGGGGCGATCACCGCGCGTAAGGACTGTGTTCAGCTGACCTGGCAAGCCAACGTGGCGCCGTCGGGTAGCTCAATGGGCTCGCAACACCTTCACGGCTAGAGATCTCGATCCCGAAATCTGCGCCTGGACGGGATCGTCGTACCCACCGCCACTGCGCCTATGACCGAACAGCCACTGAGCCACGAGCGGAACCTCATGAGTGAAGACGCCCTAATCCGCACGCTCGGTTGTCTGGCGGCCTACTCCACCTCTTCTGTGTGATGCCGGCTGCTCAGAGGCGTCCTTAAGTTAAGGAGCTAGCAAGGGCATTCTGTTGCTGTACTTACTGCTGTACGGCCGAGAATGTACCGCCACAAGCAGGTGCAAACCCACTCTGACCAGGGGTGGAGCCAAGGGGACTCGAACCCCTAACCCCTTGCTTGCAAAGCAAGTGCGCTGCCAATTGCGCCATGGCCCCCAGGCAGCCGAGGCCCATCCCGAGAGCGGCCCGGCCGACCCACGATGGTACGCCACCGTGGGAGGCCGAACAATTCTAAAGAACCGCCCCCGAGCTGAGCCCAGGAACGCAGCGGCACGCTCAGGGCGAGCCGGAAGTTCCCGCTCGGGGGCGATTTTGCGAAAGATTGCACGGGGTCGCCGTCGCGGCCCGAGTCCACGTACGCTGTTGCCCATGTGGTCCCAGCGCGAAGTCATCGACTACGCGTTGCAGCGACGCTCCACGCTCCAGGCGCTGCGGCGTCCTGGTCGCACACTCGCACGGCAGGAGGCCTGTGACGCGGATCCGATGCTGATCCGTGCGGCCAAGCACCACGGCGAGCCGGCGAACGCGGATTGCCCGGTATGTGAATCGGACGAGCTGGTCAACCTGCAGTATGTGTTCGGCGACCAGCTAGGGCAGTATTCCGGGCGTATCAAGCGGACCACAGAACTAGAAGAGATGGCACACGAGTTCGGGGAGTTTAAGGTCGTGGTCGTCGAAGTTTGCCCAGCCTGCGGCTGGAACCACATGATCCTTTCCTATCTACTGGGTGACGGGGTGAAGCGCAAGCCTCCCCGCCGGCAGCAGACGGTCGAGGACATCTATGGCTGATCCCCACTGGGGACCCGTCGAATGGCACCCCCAAGGCGCTGGCGCGCGCCGCGAAACGTCCGGCCGTGGCCGGAAATGGGCTCGACGCGTCCTCATCACGATCAGCGCACTGACCGTGCTGGGACTCCTCAGCGGAACGGGCGTCGTGGTTTACGGCTACACCACGACAACCCGCCCCGATGCCAACGCTGAATTCAAGACGGCGACGACCTTTGTCTATTACAACGACGGCAAGAGTGAACTAGGCAACTTCGCCATCCAGAACCGCACGCCGCTTACCTTCGACAAGATTCCGGAGCCCATGAAGCAGGCCGCGGTCGCCGCCGAAAACCGCACCTTCTGGACTGACAAGGGCATCTCGATCCGCGGCATGATCCGTGCTGCCTGGAAGATCGCCCGCGGCCAAGACATGCAGGGCGGCTCGACCATCACCCAGCAATACATCAAGATCTTGTACCTGAATTCTGACCGCACTCTGACCCGGAAGTTCCGGGAACTCATCCTCGCCTACAAGATCAACGAAGAGATGAGCAAGGAGGAGATCCTTGCTGGTTATCTCAACACGATCTACTACGGACATGGCGCATACGGTGTGCAGGCAGCCAGCAAGGAATACTTCGACATCGACGCAAAGAAGCTCACCGTCCCGCAGGCTGCCTTCCTCGCCACGGTGGTAAACAACCCGAGCATGTACGACCCGTCTGACGATGACGATCGCGGCCGCATCCTGAGCCGCTACCGTTATGTCCTCCATTCGATGGTCGAGATGGGCAATATCACGCCGGTACAGGAAGCCGAGTTCGCCCAGAAGCTGCCGAAATTCCCCAAGACTCCAGCCAATCAGCGGTATGGCGGCCCCAAAGGCTTTCTGATGAAGATGGTCGAGCGTGAGCTCGGTGCTGCCGGATTCGACTCTTCGCAGATCAGCGGTGGCGGCCTCAAGATCATCACCACCTTTGATGAAGACGCGCAGAAAGCCGCCGTCGAGGCGGCGCAGAAGTTCACCAAGCAGTCGGCACGGGCTGCGGGGCGGAAATCATCCAGGTTGCATGCCGCGCTAGCTTCGGTCGATGTGAACAGCGGCGAGGTCATCGCGCTCTACGGCGGACCGGATTTCGTCAAGAACTCCCGCAACTGGGCCACCACTCCTCGCCCGACCGCGTCGACGTTCAAGACCTACGCGCTGGCCGCCGGCCTGACGGACGGTTACAGCCTGCTGTCGAAGTTCAACGGCAACACCTTCATTCCGCCGGGCGAATCGAGGCCGGTGCGTAACGAGTTCAGCTATCAGTACGGCTCCAAGGTCGACCTGATCAAGGCGACCAGCAGCTCGATCAACACCGCGTTCGTGGACCTCACCAGCCAGATGGACAACGGCCCCAGCAAGATCGTAAAGATGGCCAAGGCAGTAGGGGCGCCGAAGGGGCCCGGCTGGGACAGAAACTCCCGCATTCCGCTCGGAACTGCGGAGGTGAGCCCCCTCGCCCAGGCCAGCGCGTACGCAACCTTCGCCAATGACGGTGTCGCAGTCACCAATCATGTGGTAAGCGAAGTCCGCGACCGAAAAGACAATGTCATCTACCAGTCGCAGCCCGAGAAAAGGCGCGCGGTCGGTGAAGACATAGCGCATGACGTCACCTATGCCCTCTCCAACGTTGTCGAAGAGGGCACTGGACGCGCTGTGCAAACACTGGACCGCCCGGTCGCCGGCAAAACGGGCACCAAGGACCGCAAGAACGCTGACGGATCCAGCGACATCGTCTCGGCCTGGTTCGTGGCGTACACCAGGCAAATCTCAACTGCGGTTATGTATGTCGCAGGCAATGACGGGAATGGCGACCTCGACCAGTACGCCCGGCCGGGCGACAGCACGTTCTTCGGTGGTACCTATCCGGCCTTGACCTGGGCGGACTACATGAAGACGGCTACCAAGGGACAGGCGGTCAAGCAGTTCCCAGAGCCCGCCTATGTGAATAGGGAAGAGCTTCCGTCGCCAGATCAGACGATGCAGGAGACGATGGCGCCCGACGAGCCAACCACCGAGACTCCCGACCCGGAGCCCAGTGAGACGTGGACCTGGCCGCCAAAGGGCTGGCCCATCCCACCTAATTCAACCGCCCCAAGGCCCAATAAACCTGGAGGCGGCAAGAAGGAGCCGCCTCGGTGGAACCAGCTCGTACCTAGCCCGAATCCAACCGGCGAACCTTGAGCAGAAGCCCGACCGTCGGGATCGGGGCCCGAACGCCCAGCATTTTGCCATCGGCGACTGACAGTTTCGTCGGCACAGTCAGCCAGCGGATCGGCGGCCCTCTCGGACGTTACGCGGCGGTCGGCCGGGCTTGGTGGAACCCGCTACGCGTCACCCTGCTAGTCGGCACTCTGGTCTACCTCAGCGGTGTTGTCTTCCGTTTGCCTTGCCGGATCACCGTTGCCGGTCGGCCGCCACCCGACCACTTCAAGTACTTGTGTTACTCCGATATCGGGCTCTTGTATTCCGGCCGCGGCCTGCTGCAAGGTAACACTCCCTACCTTGACTACGGCGGGTACCCGGTCCTGGAGTACCCGGTGCTCACCGGCTGGTTTCTGGAACTCGAGCGTCTGATCACCCGCGCACTCGGCGGGTTACAAGGGACTGGCCTGACCGATCAGCAGCGCGTCGACTCGACGTTGATCTTCATCGACGTCAACACCGTGCTGCTCGGTGCCTTGTTCCTGGTCGCGCT
>JAICEV010000294.1 GCA_025923975.1 Propionibacteriaceae bacterium | reverse complement strand
CGGCGGGACATTGCCGTCAGCGCCTCATCGCAGGTCTCGACACTTACCCCGTAATTGGCGATCGCCCCTTCAGTGACGAGGGTATCGAGGGCATCGTAAATCGGATCACTCGAATAGACCGCGGTCGGTGGGCAGTGCAGCTGGACGAGATCAAGTTGATCCATCCCCAGATTCCGGCGCGAGCTATCTGTCCAGGTCCGGAAGTTCTGCAGCGTGTAGTTTTCCGGAACCTGATCAACCCGCCGTCCCATCTTGGTGGCGACCATGATCGGCACGTCAGGATTCTCCGCTCGAAAACGGCCGATCAGCCGCTCGCTACGGCCATCCCCGTAGACATCAGCAGTGTCGAAGAAGGTCACCCCGGACTCGACGGCGGCATCGAGCACCTCCAGCGCCGCCGCTTCGGTCACCTCGCCCCAGTCCGCACCGAGCTGCCAGGTGCCGAGCCCGATAACCGAGACGGGACGCTCCGTCCGACCGAGAACGCGTTCCTCCATACCTTCACCCTACGGACGCCTCCTGGGGAGATCGACGCAGCGCCACGGCTGCCACCCCGGCAAATCCGATCGCCTGCAGCAATGCACCGATGACCTCGAGCACCTCGCCGCCGATGACAAGGCCGACGACGTGCAGCGGCGGCCAGAGCATGATCAAGATCGCCGCCCCGACAGGCACCGCACGACTGCGAAGCAGACCAATCGCGAAGAGCAGCGTGCCTAGCAGGTTGCCAACAACGAAGATCGGAAACACCCAGAAAGTGGACAGATCGATTTGGCTGGCGTCGATCACGGCGGCATAGTCGGCGAGTGGGCCGCCGCGTTCTGCCATGGCAATGATGATCATGTTGCTGAGCAGTACCCCGAAATAGCAGACGTAGCCAGCGATCATCAGCGACCCGCCCACGAAAGCCAGCCGAGACCGCGGAGCCAGATTCAAGGCCGTAAGCACGGCCGGAATGATCAGCAGGCAGCCGACCATACCGGCCACCAGGCAGAGCCGAAGTATCCCTGGGCTCGTTGCAGCCAATGCCAGGGCTTCAGCTCCCGTCTCATCGCTTCCTCCGTTGCGGATCACCCAGGCATAGCTGGCATTTGTGATCACAAAGCCCCAGGGGGCCAGAATGAGCGCGAGTGCTCCGCTCAGCCGGCGTACTCGTCCCGTCAGGCGCGCTGCGCTCGTCGAAGCGCGCCCTTCGACAGGCTCAGGGCGCATGTCGGCTCGGTCGACCGCGGTCACGACGCGCTCACCAGCGCCGGACGACGCATACCAGCCAGCGTAAGGACTACGCCGACAACTGTGAGGATGATGAAGGTGCCGGCAACCGCCATGATCGGGGTTGGCACACCTGTCACAGAGAACGCCGGTACGGCCGTCAGCGCAGACAGCACCCGTGCCACGCTCAAGCCGACGGCGGCGGCCCTGCGACCGCGCCAAGCCAGCACCGTCAGCACGATGCTGACCAGCCCCAGCACCGACGCGATGATCGCAATCACCATCGGCGGGTGCTCCCCGTCCGTTAATAGCGGCGCAGTGAGGTCTATCACCGACAGCGCGCCAAGCAGTACCACTCCGCTGCGATAAAGAGCAGACACTTCCTTACCTCCTACGAGAGTCTTCGGCCGATCGATCTGACCGGCCGCACGGAAAGGGTCACAAGTCGTCGCCATCAGCGGTCAGGAAGCGCTCGCCGACGGGACCGGTGCCGGTGGAAATGTAGAACTGATTACGGGTCGCGATGACTCTCTCCAGCTCCTGAACGGTGCGGTTAGGCAGGAAGCGCTCCCCGACGGGGCCGGTTCCGGGCAATATGTAGAACTGGCTGGGGGTGCTCGATGGGCTCGGGGCCGTTGTGATGTGGTCGGTTTCGCTGGCTCCTGAGCAGCTGGTCAGCAACACGCTCAGGACCGAGATCGCGATGATTCTGCGCATTTTCGTGCTCCCTTCGGTTGAGTCTCTTCAGCATGGTTTCGGCAGAGACTCGGTCGGATGAGGCGAAGATCTGCGCATAGCCGGGAGCTTCCCCGATGGCGTCGGGAACCTCTCCCGGGACACCGGGAGGATGTTCGGCGCAGACTTGGCCTATGAGAACGCCGATCACCGGCCAGGCGCTCCGAGCACTGGCCGCTGCTCTCGGCGCCTTCGTAGTGATCGAGGTCGTTTCCGCAGCGGTGCTGTGCGTCGTTGCCGGATGGTCCTGGCAGGAAGCCCTCGAGGCCTTCGTCGTCACCAATTCGGCGATCGGGCTGTCCTTCGGCATCTGCGGCGCCATCCTGGCGTGGCATCGTCCAGGCAACCCCATCGGCTGGTTGTTTGCGGCCGGCGGCATAGCACAGGCGACCTCTGCGTTCGCGGCACCGCTGCTGATCGTGCTGCATGAGGCCGGTGCAGCAATCCCTCTGCAGCGACTCGTGCTCACGATCTTCAGTTGGTCCTGGCCGTGGTCGCTCGGACTGTTTGTACCACTGGCGCTACTGCTCTTCCCTGACGGACGTCCCTTGTCACGCGGCTGGCGCTGGGTTGTGATCGCCGTGATCATCACTGCGCCCCTCTTCGCCATGGAAATGGGTGCAGGGCCGGGCGCACCGGACCCGAGCTACCCGAACGGCTACCTGACAATCCCCTTCTACGATCGCCTGCAGCCGCTGTGGACTTTCACCGAGCTGCGAGGCCTGGCGTTTTTGGTGCTCGCGCTGGTCGCCCTCTTTTTGCGGTATCGCCGCGGCACAGAGACGGAACGACGCCAGTTGCTGTGGTTACTGCTCGCTATGCTCGTAGCTCTCGTCGCAACGGTGCCCTGGGGTCTTGTCTCTGGAACACCGGTAGCCGTGCTGTTCACTATCCCGCTGATCCCCTTGGCTGTGACTGTGGCGATCATCCGACATCAGCTGCTTGACATCCGGCTAGCGGTCTCACGGCTGTTGGCCTGGGTGTTGTTGTCATTGGCCGTCGTCGTGGCGTACGTGGCCCTGGTCGCGGTGCTCGACCGATTCATCTCGGCGCAGGTGGGCCGCTCCGCGATCGCGACCGTGGTGTTGGTGTTGCTGGCGGCACCGGTACTGCCCAGGCTGCAGCGGCTGGTCGAGCGGGCAGTCTATGGCGACCGGAACAACCCGGCACGAGTCGTCTCTCGAATCTCAGAACAGCTTGCAACTCCCGATGCCGGCCTCCTGGGTGTCGTCGCTGCAATACGCGAGGCGCTCCGGCTGCCCTACGTTGCCGTCGAGCACGAGGGCACCGTCCTCGCCGCCGACGGTGAACCCCCGCCCAAGCTGCACACCTGGCCGCTGACTTATGATGGCCGCCCGGTCGGCGCGCTTCAGTTCGGCCTCCGCCTGGGAGAACGCCGACTCAGCGATGCGGACGCACAGGCGCTGAGCATGCTGGCTGCCCCGGTTGCCGCGGCCCTGCGAGCAACGTTGCTGACCGCGGAATTGCAGGCCTCCCGCGAGCGCATTATTGCCACCCAGGAGGAGGAGCGACATCGTCTTCGGCGGGAGTTGCATGACGGACTTGGGCCGACCTTGACCGGCATCGCTTTTGGCGCCGACGCGGCAGCCAATCTCATCGCGACCGATCCCGCTCAGGCCAATGATCTGCTTACCACCCTCCGCCGCGACACCCGGGCCGCTCTCGCCGACGTACGCCGGCTCGTTGACGACTTGCGTCCACGCGCGCTTGATGAGCTCGGCCTGGTCGGTGCCCTCCAGCAGCGAGCCAACCAGCTGGCCTGGCGTGCCGATGGCGAGGCGGTCGATGTCAAACTCGACGTGCCGGCTGAGATGCCGCAGCTGCCGCCGGCGATGGAAGTGGCAACGTATCGAATCGCAACCGAAGCGCTGACCAATGTGGTCCGGCACTCGAAGGCCACCAAAGCGTTGGTCCGGCTCACGGTGGGTGATCGACTGGAGGTGTCGATCACGGACAACGGGCCCCCGAACGGCAGATGGTCACCCGGTGTCGGGCTGGTCGCCATGCGGGAGCGAGTAGCCGAGTTCGGCGGCGCATTCCAGGCCGGACCCTCTGCCAGCGGCGGCCAGGTTGTGGCATCGTTCCCGCTGCCATGAGCGATATCCGCGTTGTGCTTGCCGATGATCATCCCGTGGTCCGAGCGGGTCTGGCCGCGCTGCTCGGGTCCCTGCAGGGCATCGAGGTCGTGGGGGTGGCCGTTGACGGTCGGGAAGCCGTACGCGAGGTGGTGCTGCAGCGTCCCAACGTGGCGGTGCTCGATCTGCAGATGCCCGGCCAGGATGGCTTTGCTGCTACTCGGGAGATCAGCCGGGTCGCACCAGAGGTTGCCGTGTTGGTGTTGACCATGTTCGACGATGACGACTCGGTGTTTGCAGCGATGCGGGCAGGGGCTCGCGGGTATGTCGTCAAGGGCGCCGAGCAGGAGGAGATCGGTCGGGCGATCCGAGCGGTCGCCTCTGGGGAGGCGATCTTCGGACCTGGCATCGCGCAGCGGGTGCTGCGCTTCTTCGCTAATCCGACGCCGGCAGCTGACCCCTTTCCAGAGCTGACTGCGCGGGAGCGGGAGATCCTCGACCTGCTCGCCGCGGCGATGCCGAATTCCATGATCGCGAAGCGGCTAGGCCTCTCACCGAAGACTGTAGCCAACCACCTGTCCTCTATCTTCACCAAGCTTCAGGTCGCCGATCGGGCACAGGCGATTCTGCGGGCGCGGGACGCCGGGCTGGGGATTCGGCGGGACACGCCGTAGCGCGCTGTCGGCTTCTCCGCGTACGTTTCCGCGCTTGTGATCAAAGACGCACCCCAAACCCACTCCCCCACAGACCCTTTCCGCGCTTGTGATCAAAGACGCACCCCAAACCCCCCCCCCCCAAACCCCCGCCCCCCAAGTGTTGAAATAACCACCCCAAAACCCCCCCCCACCAACCCCCACACCCCACCGGGTAAAAGAACAACCCCAAGGCCGCTCGG
>JAICEV010000293.1 GCA_025923975.1 Propionibacteriaceae bacterium | reverse complement strand
CAATGGCCACCCCCACGACCGTCGACCCTGTCTGCGGCATGACCATCAACCCCGAGACGGCCGTCGACAGCCGCGAAGTCGACGGAGTGACCTACTACTTCTGCTCCGCGCAGTGCGCCACCACCTTCGACGCCGACCCCACCCGCTACACCACCGCCTCAGCCAAGCAGTGATCGAGACCGCGGCGCACGCTATGGCGCCCCAAGCGGCGGACCCGGCGTTCGCGGCGGTCATCTTCGACATGGACGGTGTCGTCACCGACACCGCCGGCATGCAGGCCGCCGCCTGGCAGGCCTTCTTCGACCAGGTGCTGCCGCTTATTGCTGCGGCGGCGAAGTCGGCCGTCCGACATCGGGTGCGACTACGACGCCCACATCGACGGAGGTAACCGAGAAGACGGCGTACGCGCAATCCTGCCACCCGCGGCCTGGCATCCCCGAGCGGAGAGCCCACGCTTACGTGGTGGCGGAGATGAGGTCAGAAGTACTACGGTGACAGCTCGCAACTGTCGGGCGCGGCCCCGGCGCCATAGCGAACAGCCCATTGATGGCCAGCTCAAGGCGCAGTCGGTGCGACTATCCGCCAGGTCGGTGTCGTCTCAGCACCCTGCGTGCCGGAGCCAGTCGGCGATTACAGTGGCCGCCTCACAAGAGTGGGAGAGCATCCGGCGCGCCCCATTGCTGGCGACGATGAATGTGGTCGGGGTGGTCAATATCACGGTCGACGAGCATGCCGGCCGACCTGGCCTGGGGGCGATATCCGCCATCATCTCCAGGATTGGGTCCGCCACAGGTCCTTGCTTCCGAACCCGCCGGCTCGGTCGGAGTCGAAGAGGAAGATTTTTCCATCCGGTGTCCAGGACCCGCACCGGTCGTTGCCTGGCCCGTTCACCGGCGGGCCGGCGTTGGCCAGCCGCCCCCACTGTCCATCCGCGTCACGGGTGGTGATGTAGATGTCGTCGGCGCCGAATCCGCCGGGGCGGTCGCTGGTGATATAGAGAGCACTGCCGTCGGGGGTCGGGATCGAGTGGTGTTCGCTTTCCGGGCCGTTGATCGTGGACCCGAGATTCTGGGCTGGGGTCCACTTGCCGTTGATGCGGCGTGATGTCCAGAGGTCGTTGCCGCCGAACCCGCCGGGACGAGTGGATGTCCAGAATGCCTGGTTCCCGTCGGCGGAGACCGATAGGCAGTGATCGAAAAACGAGGTGTTGACCGGGGGTGCACCGCTAACGTCGTTGAGGTTCCGCGGTTCTGACCAGGCGCTGTCGATCAAATCACTCACCCAAATGTCGTCTTCGCCGAGCCCGCCAAGGACGCTGTGGCCTAGCCTGTCGGTGGTCAGGAGGGTGATCCGGCCGAGGGCGTCGACATAGGTCGACAGGCCCGGCAGGCCGTCGTCTCGCCCGAACGGTCGGGTGCTGGTGAAGTACAGCCTGTCTCCGGCAGGGCTGATCCATGGCTCAACCTCGATGTAGGCCGTGCTAATCGGCGGGCCGACGATTTCAGGCGTTGTCCACTGGGCCTGTTCCCAGCGGCCGATCAGACGCGAAACACAGATGTCATAGTCGTCACAATTGAAATACATCGTTCGACCATCGGCGGTGAAGGACGCTTCGGACTCCCTGCGCGTCGTGTTGATCACGGGCCCCAGGTTCACCGCTGCGGTCTCGACTCCAGAGGTTGCGGTCTGATCCGGAGGCGATGAGCCGAAGCCACGCACGGCGGCGAATCCGATCAGAAGTACCAAGACAGCCACGACTGATACGCCTATCAGTCGCGTCCGCCGGCTCCACCCGCGCAGCACGGACACTGTTCCGGTCAGCACGGCCGCCAGGGAGGCCAGCATCGACCCGTAGAAGACGATGGCGACGATCGGCAGAGCCCACTCCGGCGCGAAATAGAATCCCAGACCCGCCAGCGCCGGGAAGATGAGGAACGTTGCGACGCCGACCGGGATCAGCAGCCCGGCTCTTGCGCCGAGCATGAGCAGCGCCGCGGCGAGTGACACAACGGCTAACCAGATGAACGATCCGTGTCTGCTGTCGATCGTTCCTGGGCCGAGCGCCAGGGTGAGAATCAGGGAGATTACGAATGGAGCGGCGAGAACTGACCGTCCAGCCAGTCGCCTCGGATGGATGCGCATTCTTGCACGGGGCCGGTGGCGAATGGGGGCTTTCTCAGCTGTTTTGTCTGCGACGACTGGTGGCCGCATGACATCCTCCTCGGGCTAGTGGGCCGGTTCCTGAGCTGAGATGTGGGCCGCCGCCCAGGCGTCGGATATGTCGTGCTCGGCGGCCCAGCGACCTGACATCGCCAATCGAATTGTCGCGATCAGGTACCACAACCCGATGAGCGGCCCGAGATCGATCGCGTTATGTCCCGGCGGCTCAGGAAAAACGGCGAGATTGATCACGATCAGCGCGGCCGCAATCACGCACCCTGAGACAGCCAGGAAGCGGCCGAATCGCGGGTGGTGCCACATGTTCCAGGCCAACAGCGCGGCGCCCAGGACAAGAAACACATCCCAGGCAACGTCCAAGCCCAGCTGGATACCATTACCGGCCTCGAACGCGGCCTGCAGCGCCCGCTCGGAACTGTCGGTGGACCCGGGTCCGAACTGCAACTCGAACCAACGGTTCAGGCCAGGCTGCGCGAACAGCATCACGGTCACGGTGACACCCGCGGCGAGATTGGCCACCAGGCCCAGATCCAGGCTGACAGTTTGGCGATGCGCACGAAGGACGTGGTACAGGCCCATGGAGAAGCCCATCAAAGCCGGACCGAGCACACACGCCGCTACAAGATCTAGCACAGCCGACAACCCGGCCGAGCCAAGCGCGTACGAGAGTGCCACGACGAAGCCGCAGGCGGCGCCGACCCGAGTCCAGCGCAGCAGCGGTGCAGGCGGCGGCCCCGACTCGCCTCGCCCGGCAGTGCGGGGAACAGATTCCCGAGGAGCACGTATGGTGCTCATGACCTGAGGGTGCTCCCCCGCGGCGCAGATTGGTAGAGCCCAAATGCCCCTGCGGTAGCCCCAAAAGGGCCCCTTTTGCCGCGGCCTAAGGCCTGTGTGTGACACGTGTTGGACTCATGGCTGTGCCGCGGTTCGAGTGAGGGTCCCTCCTCCCGTCAGCACCGCGCACGCAGTCACCCGATGGACTCAGGTCGGCGATCTCGCTCAGCAGGCTGTAACCGTAAGCCGCGGTTGCGCCGAGCGTGATCGGCGACGGAGCCGTCAGAGCGCACACCGAAACCAGATCGCAGGCCCGCCTCTGGCCCTGACGAGAGCGTTTGGTTTGGATGACACTTCATCAGCTGGTCGATCTCCTACCAACGCGTGCTCCTGGCCCCCGACGGGTCGTCGACCGCGGGCGCTGCGGCAAATAGGATCGCGGCCATGAGCGTTAGTCAACGGGAAGAACCTCGCGCGGGTGGAACTTCGGCCGACCGCGGTGCGCTGGCTATCAGTGGCGTACTGCTGCTTGTGGGTTTTGTGGTGAACGCGATCCAGAGAAGGCTCTTCCACCCCACCGGAGCAGAAGACGATCACGAGGCGATCTTCACCGAGTACGCGGCGAGTAACGCCTGGGTCGCTACTCACCTTGCAGAGTTCGTACTCGTGCTCGTGGCCTTGGCCGGATTGCTCGTGCTCTGCGGCGCCCTGCGACACGAGACGTCCCACCTCGCGCTGCTAGCCGCTGGCGCAATCATCGCGACCGGCGCGACCTGGGCCGTTCTGCAAGCGGTGGATGGCGTCACGCTCAAGCAGGCAGTAGACGCTTGGGTCGCCGCCTCGGGGACCGAGAAGGCAACCCGCTATGCCGACGCCGAAACCGTTCGCTGGACCGAGTGGGGCCTCCAAAGCTACTTCCGGGTCCTGCTCGGCGTGGCCTTCCTGCTCTTGGGCGCTGCGGCTGTCAGGAGCCGCCTGGTCCCGAGCTGGCTCGGCGTACTCTTGGCGGTCGGCGGCTTACTCTCTCTCGTCTTAGGGTTCTCCGTCGGCTACGAGGGTCTGGAGAGCGGCTTCCAGAACCCCATAGGCATCGCCTTCCAGCTCGTTGTCCTCATCTTCATCGTCGGCCTGCTCGTTGTCAGCCGCCGAGCCAAAGAGCCGAGCACCCGCGCAGCCAGCACCTAGAGACTCGCGGCGGGGTTTTGAGGCTGCCGAGGGCACTTCGACGGGAAGACCACCGCATCCGCAATGGGCCGAATCGCTGCAGTCAAGAAGCCAGCTCCGAGACGATCACCAGGAACACCAACACGGGATGGCGTGCGTTGCGACGATGCGGAGCGTGCCGCCATCAATCAATCCACTGTGTCGTCACCGAGTCCGGCCAGTGCACTCGAGCATCAGTGTGCGGTGATGGATGTCAGGCCGACCCCAGTTAGTCAGACATACCTCATCGCCGCTGTCGACCAGAGCCTTCACAGCTTGAACAAGATCAAAAACAGAATCCAGCGCCTAGCTCGGCGGAGCAGCTCCTGTGCTCCAGGCCCACTCCCGCACCCTACCCTCATTGTCGCGCATTTCACTGTCAAATTACTTTAGACGCGCCGCACTAGAGCGGGCTGCGGCCAACCGTCAGCAGCGGCCCTCTTCTGCTCAGAACTCAGATTTCCTGTGTGTCTAATTCCGCGTGCAGGACACCACGCGGCCCGTGGCAGCTCGAAAGCAGCCCACTCGGTTCCGTCGATTCGTCCTGAGCCGATTCCGCGAACCTGCGAAGCCTTACGCCACGCGGTGATGTGAGACCGAATTGGCGGTACGTTTGCAGCGCTCGCCGGTTAGGTCACTATCTCGACTGGCACGGCAGTGGCCACCTGGGTGGTTTCCTTTACCAGCAAGGAAAAGCCGCGAAGGCAGCTACCTGGCCTCAGCGCTCAGTCAAAGATATCTACGCTCAGACTACCCCTTTTGGTCCGTTCGAGAGGTCTAGTTGTTG
>JAICEV010000292.1 GCA_025923975.1 Propionibacteriaceae bacterium | reverse complement strand
GTTCGTCATTGTGTTCCCCTCAGCCACGAACAGCGGATCGTAGCCGAACCCATTGTTGCCTGCTGGACTGACAGCGAGGCGGCCTCGCATCTCCCCAACACGGACGTGTTCGGTGCCGTCCGGAAGCACTAAGGCCATGGCACAAATGAACCGTGCAGTCCGCTCGGCGGCTGGCACGTCCTCCAGCTGCCGCAGCAACAAGGTGTTGTTTTCTTCGTCGCTGGCGCCCGGACCGGCCCAGCGTGCGGATCGTACGCCGGGCATTTGGCTGAGCACGTCCACTGCAAGTCCGGAGTCGTCTGCCAACGCTGGTAGGCCGGTAGCAGCCGTACAGGCTCGCGCCTTTAGCAAGGCATTGCCCTCAAACGTGCGCTGCGTTTCTGCCGGCTCCGGATAGACGGCCACGTCGTCCAAACCGAGGACTTCGACCTGTGGCGCCGCCTCTGCCAGGATGCGGCGCAGCTCAGCCAGCTTCTTGGCGTTCCTGGTGGCGAGCACCACTCGAGGGGTCATGCGCCCATCGTCATCACGAAGCAAGCGCGGCACGCTGCAGCTCAGTTAGCTTGGCGCAGCCGCTCGCACCGAGATCGAGTAACTCGTCGAGCAGCCGCCGATCAAAGGGCGTGCCCTCAGCTGTTCCCTGAAGCTCGATGAAGGCACCGTCACCCGTCATCACGATGTTCATGTCGGTGTCGGCTGCTGAGTCCTCGGCATAACAGAGATCGAGCATGGAGATTCCGTCGACGACGCCGACAGAGACCGCCGCGACGGATCCAGTTAAAGGTTCTGCTGTCAGCAACTCACGGTCCCGGAGCCAGCTGACCGCGTCCGCAAGGGCGATGTAGGCGCCGGTAATCGACGCGGTTCTGGTGCCACCATCGGCCTGGAGTACGTCGCAGTCCAGCACGATGGTGTTCTCACCCAGTGCCTTGTAGTCGATGATGGCGCGCAGGCTGCGACCGATGAGCCGACTGATCTCATGGGTACGACCGCCGATCCGGCCGCGTACTGACTCACGGTCGGTACGAGTGCCGGTCGCCCTCGGCAGCATTGCGTACTCACTCGTCACCCAGCCGAGCCCCGAGCCCTTACGCCAGCGCGGAACTCCTTCGGTCACACTGGCCTCGACGAGTATCCGAGTTTGACCGAACTCCACGAGCACCGAGCCCTCCGCCTGACTCAGCCATCCCCGGGTGAACCGGACCTCCCGAAGTTGATCATGGCTGCGTCCGTCGGCTCGAAAAGTCACCTCATCACCCTAGCGGCGAGCCGATGTCCCAGGTAGCTCCCGGCTTCGCGAGCGACACCGGTCCATCGAAATGTGGTGTTGCCTCGGCTAGGACACGATCAGGTTCATACCACGGCGGAATATGGGTGAGGACGACCGAAGCGACATCCGCGGCCTGCCCGATTGCAGCGGCCTGCCCGCCCGACAGATGCATCCCGGGAGGATTGTCAGGATCGTCGAGGAAAGCCGACTCCACGAGCAGCAGGTCGACGCCGTTCGCGAGTTGGACCAGAGCGTCGGATGGGCCGGTGTCGCCGGAGTACACCATGGCGGCTCCATCGGGAAGATCCTCCTGCACGCGGATGGCGTAGGCATCTACCGGATGCTCGACTCGAACCGCCTGGACGATGAACGGCCCGATCCGCTGATTGGGCTGCCAGGTACGCCACTCGAAATGCTCGGCGATCGTTGGGCCCGCCTCGCTGCTGTGCGGGACGTCGTAGGCCAGTGTGATCCGCGAGGCAGCGTTGGCTGGCGCGTACACGGGGCGTCGCGGCCAAGGAGCGCTCGGTGAATAGCGTGCGGCAACGTAATAGCCGCAAAGGTCGAGGCAGTGGTCAGCATGCAAGTGGCTCAGTGCGATCGCGTCGATATCGCGTGGGTCCAGGTAGCGATAAAGCGCACCCATGGCACCGGGGCCGCAGTCCAGGAGCAGGGAGAAGACCCGATCTTGATAAGGGGCTTGAAGGAGATAGCTGGAGGCCGGTGAGTCGGGTCCGGAGAGTGACCCGCTGCAGCCGACGATCGTCAGTTTCATCATCGTGATCACACGAACTGCTCGACGCCGATGACCAACCCGCCCATCAATCGATGCCCGACGCCCTCGAACGCCTCCGGACTGCCAGTGGTCAAGAAGCGGTGACTGGCGATTCGTGGCTGATCATGGGTTAAACCGCGCCGGGTGAGCACCGCGTACACATCCTTGGCGCATTCCTCGGCACTGGACACCAAGCTGACGTTGTCACCAAGCACGTATGAGATCACACCAGTAAGCAGCGGATAGTGGGTGCAACCCAAGATCAACGTGTCGATGTCGGCTTGTTGCAGGGGTTTCAGATACTCCTCAGCGCAGGCCAGCAGCTCCGGACCGCCGGTGATCCCGGCCTCGACGAAGGCGACGAAACGGGGGCAGGGCGCGGTATGCAGTTCGATCTGGAGAGCAGCGGCAAACGCATCGTCGTACGCCTGCGAGGTGGCCGTCGCTTCAGTGCAGATCACCCCGACGCGACCAGACCGGGTGGCAGCGACCGCCCGCCGCGCGGCCGGCAAGATCACCTCAACGACCGGCACGCCGTAGCGCTCCCGGGCATCCCGGAGCACGGCTGCGCTGCCCGAGTTGCAGGCGATGACCAGGATCTTGACGCCCTGGTCCACCAGGTGATCAAGGCATTCCAGCGCATACTCGCGGACATTGGCGATCGACTGCTCGCCATACGGTGCCCGAGCGGTGTCGCCCAAGTAGATGATGTCCTCGTGCGGCAGTTGGTCAATGACCGCACGGGCCACCGTAAGCCCGCCGAACCCCGAGTCGAAGATGCCGATGGGGGCATCTGTATCAGCCACCACGAGCGCTCAGCCTACAAGCCGGCTACGCCCAAACCTGTGTGTCCAGGAAATCCTCGCTGGCGTCGAGGTCGCCGCTGTAGGCGCCAGTCGAGAGATATTTCCAGCCGCCATCGGCGATGATCAACACAATGTCTGCCGACTCACCTGCATTGACGGCCTTAGTCGCTTGCGCCAGCCCGGCGTGCAGGATCGCTCCAGATGAAAGCCCTGCGAAGATTCCTTCGCGTTCCAGGAGCTCCCGGACGCGCCGGACGGCATCGCGGGAGCCCACAGAGAATCTTGATGTGACATAGGACGCGTCGTAAAGCTCGGGGACGAAACCCTCTTCCAGATTGCGTAAGCCGTAAACCAGCTCACCGTACCGCGGCTCAGCCGCAATGATCTTGACGTCAGCCTTCTTGTCGGCGAAGAAGCGGCCGACTCCCATGAGGGTTCCGGTCGTACCGAGGCCAGCCACCACATGGGTCACCTCGGGGAGATCTTCAAGAATCTCCGGTCCTGTCGTTAGGTAGTGCGCCTCGGCATTGGCCGGATTGCCATATTGATAGAGCATCACCCAATCGGGGTGCTCAGCTGCAAGCTGTTTCGCCACCCGGATGGCTTCGTTGGAGCCCCCCTCCGCCGGTGAGGAGACGATTTCGGCGCCCCAAATAGCGAGTAGCTGCTTACGCTCCAGCGAGGTGTTCTCCGGCATTACGCAGATGAGCCGGTAGCCGCCAAGCTTGGCCGCCATTGCGAGCGCAATGCCCGTGTTGCCGCTGGTCGGCTCCAGAATGGTCGCACCGGGTCGCAATGACCCGTCAGTCTCGGCGGCCTTGATCATCGTGAAGACCGCGCGATCCTTGATCGAACCGGTCGGGTTGTAGTCCTCCAGCTTCGCCCAGAGCCGCACCGTCGCGCTTGGCGACAGATGCGGCAGGCCCACCAGCGGGGTATGGCCGACCGACTCGGCAAGCGAGGCGTATCGCACCATGGCTGATCTCGCTCAGCCGCCGGCGACTGCGGGTAGAACCACGACGATGTCGCCATCCGCGATGGGAGCATTGAGGCCACCGCTGAAGCGGACATCTTCGTCATTGACGTAGACGTTCACGAACCGGCGTAGCGTCTCAGACTCTACGATCCGGTCCTTCAAACCAGGATTGCGCGCCTCGATGTCATCGAGCACCTGCTGCAAGGTTGCCCCAGTCCCGTGCACCGCTTTCGCTCCGCCGGTGAACGTACGGAGGATCGTTGGGATCCTCACCTCAACTGACATCAAGTCTCTCCTCTGTTGCGCACTGCGAGCGTCGGGCGCGCGAGCAGCGCCAGAAACACGCCTGGCTACTTGCCAAACGACTCGCCTCGGAGGCCTATTCCGTGACGTCGATCTCCTCCTCGGTGACCACACCATCAACGATGCGGTAGGAGCGTACGCTGACCGGGCCGTCCGATGCGCCCGACTCGGCGGTCGAGACCAGCACATAGTGAGCCTGCGGTTCCGATGCGAGAGCGATGTCCGTCCGCGATGGATACGCCTCGGTCGAGGTGTGGGAGTGGTAGACGACCACAATCTCCTCTCCCGCTGCACTCATCGCCTTATACAGGGCGAACTGCTCCTCCGGGTCAAAGCGGAAGAAAGTCGGCGAGCGATCGGCGTTGATCATCCGGACCAGCCGGGTCGGCACGTCGGAATCCTCCGGTCCGACAATCACTCCGCACGCCTCATCCGGATGATCTTCCCGAGCGTGAGCGATCATGGCCTCAACGTGCTCGCGGGCGATCTTCAGCACGGCGGTCACATTAGGGGCGATAGCTGGGCCCAGGCGGTACATCCGGACTATGAGATCCACGCTTCCAGCTGCGAGCGTCGGGATTTGGTCTCCGACATCTACCTGTGATCACAAATTTCCGACCAATGCCGGCTTTTTGGTGCAGTAGGCCATGACGGCAGCTCGAAAAGTCCGCATTGGTCGGAAGTTTGAGAAACGTGACCGAGTGTGAGATCCACGCTCCAGGCGCGAGCAGCTCCAAATTAGAGCGGCCCGATGATGCCGAGGCGTTCGATCAGTAGGAGGAAGGCCTCCGCAAAGGGATTGTCTTGGGTTGCC
>JAICEV010000291.1 GCA_025923975.1 Propionibacteriaceae bacterium | reverse complement strand
ACGCGGCGAAGCACCGAGCGTACGTCGTCAAGAGACGCGGCTACCTCCAAGAGGTAGCGGACGACGATGGGAATACCGAAGCCGGAACCAGAACCTGGTTGGCCGCCGAAAGCCAAAGAGACCGCAAGACCGGCATCGTTCATGCCATCGAGCAGGCCCCACAAGCAGTCTCCCATGCCAAGGACGCGTCTGCCGGTAAAGGCAGTTGAGTAGACCACCCGCTCGAAGAGATCCGGGCTGTAGTCGTAATTACGGACGAGCAGCGGAGTGCGTCCACCCATCGTGGCCTGTGAACAGCCGGGCAGAAAGCGCGGAGGGTCCCAAAGCGTCAGCAGTCTGGCGGTTACCTCGTCCCCGCCGGCGAGCTCCACGAGCCGTTCCCAAACGGGAACGAGCTCGGGCATGTGGCTTTCGAGCTTCCCGCGGCAGGTACGGAGGTCGGGTCTTGCCGCGGCGCCTTCGCTGAGGTACCACGCGTGGTAGGCGTCCCGGGTGACATCATGCAAGGTCTGCCACCGAGGGCCTGGTTGCTCTTCACGTATGCCGTACAACGTCATGCTTAGTTCTGAAGTCATGCCGTCAAGGATCCCTTGACAAGGCTCGCTTTGTCAAGTTTGCCTTGACAGGCGGCTAGAGGTCGGCGATCCTCGTAGTCCACTTGGATTTCAGTGGCGCCCACCCAATTCAACAGCACGCGATCAGGTCGGGTTGGCGCCGCCAATCACCCACGATGGGGGATGCTGCGCTGGCGTGCCCGCCCTAGCCTGAGAGCCCGGTCCCTCACTACCGACCGGGAGGCAGGGATGGGCGACGAGCTCACCCGCGCGCTGCAGAGCTTGTTCGCGGTGGCGCTGGTAGCCGCACTCGCACCGGTCATCGTGGGCCTAATCCCGCGGCTGAGAGTTCCCCAGGTAGTTGTGCTGATCGTCGGCGGCATGATCGTCGGACCACAGGTCTTCGGCTTGGCCGAGCCAGAAAGCATCGAACTGCTGTCCAACGTCGGCCTCGGCTTCCTTTTTCTCTTGGCTGGCTACGAGTTGGAGTTGGCGCTCTTCCGGCAGCGGGCAGGCAGACTCGCGGTTATTGCCTGGGTGGCCTCGGCTGCGCTCGCCGTAGGGCTCGTGGGGATCCTTGCCTCCATCGGCTTGGTACGCGCATTCGTTCCGGTAGCGCTCGCGCTGACCACGACAGCGCTGGGCACACTGCTGCCCATCTTGCGCGACCACAACATGCTGCGCGGGACCCTTGGCTCCTATGTACTGGCAGGCGGCGCCGTAGGCGAGTTCTTCCCCATCGTTGCGATCGCGATCTTCCTTGGGTCGAACGGCAGGTTCCTTGGACTGCTGTCACTGCTGGTGGTCGCCGTGGTTGCCCTGGTGTTAAGCCTGCTCCCGAGACTGGGCAGGGGTGGACGGGTACAGCAGATACTCACGGAAGGGGAGGGTGCCACAGCGCAAACCACCCTGCGGTGGACGGTGACGATGCTCCTGTTGCTATTGCTCATTGCCAACGCGTTCGGCCTCGATGTTGTCTTAGGTGCGTTCCTAGCCGGGGTTGTGCTTCGTCACTGGGCGCCGGGCGACGCCAAATCACTAGACGACAAGTTGGATGCGGTTGGCTACGGCTTCTTCATCCCGGTCTTCTTCGTCGCATCGGGAATGAGTCTGGACCTGCGCTCCATCGTGCATGAACCAGCCCGACTGATTCTGTTCTTCCTCCTATTGCTTATCGTCCGCGGCTTGCCGACGCTGCTGGTGTATCGATCAGCGCTTCCCCGGCCGCAGCGCGTGGAACTGGTGTTCCTGATGGCGACAGCGTTGCCGCTCCTCGTCGCGCTCAGCGAGATCGGGCTCGAGACCGGCGAAATGCTGCCCGAGAATGCCGCCGCCCTAGTGGGAGCCGGTGTTCTCTCGGTGCTGGCATTCCCGGGGGTTGCCGTCGCCATCGACCGGCGCCTGGCCGCATCTCGTGATGTCGTCACCGAGAGCGAGAGACGCCAATAGATATTAAGGTGCGTGCTGCGACCAATCTCACCGGCCAGCCGGTGCCGCGGCCGCCCTGAAGCCGCGCTGGTCGAGCTGAATCGCCAGGTCAACGATCTGGTGCCGAGACGGGAACGTCCCCACAGCCTTCGCGCCGCCGGTGAGCAGATCAACCCTGTAAAGCCCTGACTTCTGGCCGACCTGCAGCGTGGCCAGCGCGGTGGCCGAGGTGACCCTTCCGTCGCGCCGCGGGCTGTAGATATCGAAACCCGCTGAGCTGTCGGCGTCGACTCCGATCTTGCCGGTCGGGGCAAGCGAGCCTGCGTTCGCTGGCGACTGCACAGAGATTTGGTCGAGCGAGGTGTCCAGGTCGAACAGCGTAGTCGCAGTGGTGGGGTCAGTGTCCTTGTTGGTGTACGCGGCCGCGGTGACACCGGTCGCGGGAGCTGTCGCCGGCGGGTAGGTCAGCGTGCCGTCCACCGCGGTCGTCCCGGCAGCAGGCATGCCCATCTGGTCGTCGATGTTGTGCCGGAGGTTCTGGCCAGTGTCACTGATGACGCGCAGCCGGTTCGCTGCGGGGTTGAAGTCCACGCCGAACTTGGTGCCGGCCAGCGGCACGCTGAGCTGGGAGACCTTGGTCGCCTTTGCGCTGCTGGTGCTCAGGGTGTAGATCCCGCCCTTGTTGCCCACGCCGTACAGCTTTCCGTCCTGGATGCGATAGTCGACCCCGACCAGCGAATGGTCGCCTTTTAACCCAGCGACCTTGCCGATGCCGCTGACCGCACTCGGGCGCTCGGAGGTGAACGTGACCAGTCGGATGTCGGCGGTAAGCCCGACGACCTGAAGGGTCTGGCCACTCTCGCCGCTACGGTCCGGGTTGTGGGCCAGTGCCAGCGGGGCCGCGGCGCCCATCATGAGCATCGCCAGCGATCCAGCCAGTAGAAACCTGCGCATAGAGACCTCCTCACAGTGGTCCGCCATCCGGCGACATCGGGAGTTCGGCGCACGTGCCAGTTTGGATGGGGCATCGCCTCAGCGGCGGGCATCATCTCCAGCCAACGGAGTCTCTCTCGAGGAGATCCCTGGCGTCGGTCAGGTCCGGTGTCTCAAAGCCCTCGGTGAAGGTGTCGTATACACTGCGCAGCAGCCGGTCGGCGTCGCCCCTGCCCTGGCTCCGCCAGAGGCGGCACAGTCTCAACGCGGCCCGGAGCTGCGTCATCTTGACGCCTCCGCGTTCAGCAAGCTCGAACGCACCTTGAGACAACTCCGCTGCGGCATCGGTGGCGCCGGCAGCGGCGAGTAGGTCGCCCTTGACCAGGCTTAATTCGGGAACCATAGAGATATCACCGTGCGTGGCGAGCTCCAGCGCTTCGTCGATCAGGAGGAGTCCCTCCGCCACCTTGCCGGCAATCGCGTGGACCCCTGCCTTGATGGAAAGGAGCTGAGGCCAGAAGACCGGCGGCGTGGTCATCTCCTGATACAGCGCTATCCCCTCATTGACCCGCGCCAACCCCTCCTCGACCCGCCCGAGCTGGGCGTCAGCTATCCCGCCCAGGCAGGTTCCGAGCGCTCTCCAGAGTGGGAAGTCATACTGGCGTTCGATATCGAGCACCCGGATCGCATGCTCCCTGACCAATTCAGGCTGCCGCAGCCACAGGCGCAGGACGCCGCAGTGAAACTCGACGTACGCAAGCGTGTACGGGTGCTGCAGGCGGGTGGCCAGCGTGATGGCCTCCTCATCCCTCGCCACAGCCTTATCGGGATAGCCGAGCATCCAGAGGAAGAACGCGGACGTGGTGAAGCAGGTAGGCCCTGAATTGTTGCCCAGCCGGAACGGCCGGGATCGCGACGGTCCGGCGCTGACCAGAGCGATCGCCTTGTCCAAGTGCTCGAGCGCAACAGGAAGGCCTTCCCGGGTGCTGACGCATAGGCCAACGACGAGATGTCCGTCCACCAGCATGCCGGTGTCCTGCTGCTGCTCGGCCAGGTGCAGGATCTCCCGGCCGATCCGGGCGCCCTTGTGGAACTGGGTTTGGGCAATGTAATAGCTGGCCAGGCTCCTGAGCACAGGGAATAGCTGCGGCAGGTCCCGGCCCTCCAACGGCTGGAGGGCGGCCGCGTACGCCTCTTCGACCTCGCGCGAGTATCCCTTGGTGGCCATCAGCACCCTGGCCAGGCTTGTCCGGAGGGTGATCTCCTCTGCCGCCCGATCCGGCGTTGACGACGCCGAGGACAAGATGTCCAGCAGGTCATTTGTCAGCCCAATCGTCTCCTGGTACCAACTCCTGGCGTCGTAGAGCAGCCAGAGGCTGTCCACCAGCTTGTTGAGCTGGACCTTGTCACGCTTGGCTACCCAGTAACGCCAGGCCACGCGGAGGTTGTCGATGTCAGCGGTCATTGCTGCCAGAGCGGCCTCCCGCCGCTCGCCCGTAAGGTCCTGCCATTGCCGCTGGGCAAAGTCGGCGAAGTACGCGGCGTGCGCCTGCCGCGCGGCTGTCGCAAACTCGGGCAGCTCGTCCAGCCGTTCGGTTGCGTACTCCCTGATCGTCTCCAGCATCATCAGCCGCGATGCGACGTCGTCCGGACCGACCTTGCGGATGAGGCTCTTGTCCAGCAGCGATGCCACGCTGTCGAGCGTGTCGCTATCGGTCTCGGTCAGCGAGTCCAGATCCTCCGCCACTGCCTCGACCGCCGCGAGGCCAGCGACGGGAAAGACCGAGAGCAGCTCGAACAGCCGGCGCTCGCCGGGCTCCAGAAGCTGGTAGCTCCACTCAATGGTGGTGCGGAGTGTCCGTTGTCTAGACGGCAGATCGCGTGAGCCGCCGCGCAGCAGGGCCAACCGGCTGCCGAGTCGATCGCGAAGCTCCTCGGGAGAGAACAGGTTGATCCGCGCTGTGGCCAGCTCGATTGCCAGCGGCAGGCCGTCGAGGCGCCGGCAGATTTCGGCAATGGCGGCAGAGTTCTCGTTGGT
>JAICEV010000290.1 GCA_025923975.1 Propionibacteriaceae bacterium | reverse complement strand
TCGGGCGGGCTAAGCAAACGTGGCCGTTGGCTTGGGCAGGCATGTGCGGTAGGCCGGGGCCTAGGTTTCAAGCATCTTAGGTTTGCTACGCCCGCCCGAACGTGCCCGACAGCTCCTCGTCCAGCGATGCGGGCGGGCTAGTTGCGCTGGGAGCGGTAGTAGGTGATCAAGGACTGGGTCGAGGAGTCTTGCTTGCCGAGGGCTTCGTCGTTGCCTGAGACGGCTGGCGCAATCTGCAACGCGAGCTGCTTGCCCAGTTCGACGCCCCATTGATCGAAGCTGTCGATGCCCCACACGACCCCCTCGGTAAAGGTGATGTGCTCGTACAACGCGATCAGCTCGCCTACTACACGCGGACTGAGCTCTGGGACCATGATCGATGTGGTCGGGCGATTTCCCGGGAAGACCCGTGCCGGCACTATCGCCTCCGGAGTGCCTTCCGCGCGAACCTCGTCGGCCGTCTTGCCGAAAGCCAGCGCCGCAGTCTGGGCGAAGAAGTTCGCCAGAAAGAGCTCGTGCACGTCGTTGTCGCCATCGACCAGGGGGTACGCGGGGTTGGCGACGCCTATGAAGTCGCAAGGAATCATCTGCGTGCCCTGATGGATCAGCTGGTAGAAGGCGTGTTGGCCGTTCGTTCCAGGCTCGCCCCAGAACACCTCCCCGGTCTCAGTGACCACCGGCGAGCCGTCGTAGCGGACACTCTTGCCGTTGGACTCCATAGTGAGCTGCTGCAGGTACGCCGGAAACCGATGCAGGAATTGCGCGTACGGGAGAACGGCATGGCTAGCTGCCTTGAAGAAGTTCACGTACCACACGTTCAGCAGACCCATGAGCGCGGGCACGTTGCTGGCGAGTTCCGTCTCGGCAAAGTGCCGGTCGATGGCATGGAAGCCTGCCAGGAAGTCAGCGAAGTTCTCCGGCCCAATGGTGACTGCGACCGACGTACCGATAGCCGAGTCGACTGAGTATCGCCCGCCGACCCAATCCCAGAAGCCGAAGGCGTTCTCTGGGTCGATGCCGAACGCAGCCACCTTGTCGAGCGCGGTGGAGACCGCAACAAAGTGTTGGGCGACGGCGGCATTGGCTGCGTCCTCGCCCGCTTCGATGGCACCGGAATCGCGAAGCTTGTCGAGGAGCCAACTACGGGCCAGGCGTGCGTTTGTCAGCGTCTCCAGGGTGGTAAAGGTCTTCGAGGCAACGATGAAAAGCGTGGTCTCCGGATCAAGATCCTTGGTCTTCTCTGCTACATCCGTCGGGTCAATGTTTGAGATAAAGCACGCCTTAAGCCCGGGCTTCAGGTACGGCTGGAGGGCCTCGTAGACCATAACCGGACCAAGATCAGATCCACCGATCCCGATGTTGACCACCGTCGTTATCGGTTTACCGGTGACGCCCACCCATTCACCACTGCGTACCTTGTCGGCAAAGGCGTAGACCTTGGCTAGCACCTTGTGTACCTCGGGAATGACATCGGCGCCATCGACGATCAGGCTGGTTCCTTCGGGGGCACGCAGCGCCGTGTGCAGCACCGCGCGGTCCTCGGTGACGTTGATGTGTTCCCCCGCGAACATGGCATCGCGACGTTCCACCAAACCCACCTGATTAGCAAGATCAACAAGAGCGCTCAGGATGTCGGCGTTGATCAAATTCTTGGAAAGGTCGACGTAGAGATCGCTGGCTGTGAAGGTGAAGGATTTCGCCCGAGATGGGTCGGCGGCGAACCAGCCGCGCAGATCAGGCTGCAGAGATTCGTAGAGGTCTGTCAGCTTTGCCCAGGCCGGAGTCGTCGTCGGATCTACAGGCTCGCTCATCAGCTTCCCCTTCGTTGTTTCGCTGGTACCAGGTCACACTACTGAGCCGGGCTCACTGACCTCAATCACCTGCGCGAGCTGCTGAGTGCACCCCTACCGAGGTTCGGTAGCGTGCGGGACATGGATCCCCGGCTGGTTAGGTCGCGTCCGGAACCGGACCGCCCGTACCCGCCAGGTGAGTCGGAGTTCCGTACTGACCTCGAGCGGATTCGGTTCGCGAGTGCGCTCTCTCGCCTGGCGGACGTCACGCAGGTGGTCACTTCGATTGCGACCAGCGGAGTTGTGCACAACCGGCTCACCCACACGATCAAGGTGACCGGAGTCGCTCGAGCCATCGCAGTGCGATTGCTCAGCACTCAAGATCCCAGCCAGCTTCATGATCTTGGAGGTCTTGATCATGTTGTGGTGCAAGCGGCAGCGACTGCTCATGATCTGGGCCATCCTCCGTTCGGCCATTTGGGCGAGCGGGTGCTTGATCGATTGGCGCGGGAGCGATTCGGCTTGGCCGACGGCTTTGAGGGGAACGCGCAAACCTTCCGAGTGCTCACCGAACTAGAGGTCCTGGGTCCCAGCGACCAGGGGCTCAACCTCACCGCGGCGACTCGCGCTGCCGTGCTCAAGTATCCCTGGGCGTGCTACCACTATCCCGATCCGCATCCCACGGAGTGGCCCATACCGCCGCGCGGTGCTGGGCACTCGCGGGGGAAGGGTGCCGCGAAGTTCTCCGCCTACATCATCGACTTACCGCAGATGCTCGACGCGCTCAGCGCATTTCCCGACCTTCCGCCTGGCCGGCAAACCCTGGAGTGCTCGGTGATGGACCTTGCCGATGACATTGCCTATTCCCTGCACGATGTGGATGACTTTCATCGTTCTGGGGTGCTGCAGTTCTCCCCTGTCTCCGGTGAATTTCGATCATGGGAGAACGGGCGGGCAGAGTTCGCTGATTGTGATGACGACCATCTCACCAAAGCGCGGCGGCGGCCGGGCGCTGGCCTGGAGCGCTTGCGGCGCCGACTACAGAGCCGAGACAGCTGGATCTTCGACGAGGAGATCTTCGCGACTGCCGTCCAGACCGTCGGTGATGAGTTCGTCGATGGCGTGCTGGCCACGCCGTATGACGGATCGATGGCTGCCGACCGTGCCATCTCGGGGTTCACGTCGCGCTGGATCGACCACTTGATCAGCTCGGTCCAGCTCAACGCACAGCCGGCCGTACGCGCCGGCTTCGTCTCCATGTATGCGCAGGCGTGGCATGAAGTCTCGGTGCTGAAGTTTGTCAACCAGTACTTCATCTTGGACCGGCCGGACCTCGCGATGTTGCAGCGTGGCCAGGAGCAGACCGTTGAGCACCTCGTCCTCGCGTTAGATGACTGGCTCTCTGATCGAATCGACTCGAGCCGAGCTCCGCGACGGCTGCTGGATCTGGTGCACGCGGCGACCATCGGGTACACCACGGTGGCGAAGGAGCACCCAGAGTGGCTCAGCGGGGACGTCTCCGATGCGGAGCTGGCGCGGATGGGCAGGGGCCGCGGGATCATCGATTTCGTCAGTGGTCTTACCGACGCTCAGACCATAGCGTTTGCTGCACGCCTAAGTGGCGCGACGGGGATGCTGTGGAGCGGCAGCCTTTGAGACAGTGGTTAGCGAGGCAAGGATGTGCCCTTCGACAGGTTCAGGGCGCATTCCAAGACTCAGGTCACATGCATTTGCAGGCTCAGGGTGCCTTCTGCATTCATCGTTCATGCTTGAGACGTGGAGCTGATTGCTGAGGTATGGCGGCGGGCGATTGCTGTCCAGCCGCCGCCGACGCCCATCGTTGTCGCTTTGGCCGCTGTAATTGCTGGCGCACTTGTCCTGCCACGCGCGATCTGGCCGTATACCCGAATGCTGGTCACAATCACCCACGAAGGCGCCCATGGCGTGGCCGCATTATTGACGGGGCGCCGCCTGCAAGGCATCCGGCTGCACTCGGATACGTCGGGGCTGACCGTTTCCAGCGGGCGACCGAGTGGCCCGGGCATGGTGATGATGCTGCTCGCCGGCTACCTCGGACCAGCCCTTGTCGGGTTGGGAGCGGTCGGGCTGCTGATTGCAGGGCGCAGCCTTGGCTTGCTCTGGCTATTCGTGATCTTGCTAGCGCTGCTCTTGGTCCAGATCCGTAACTTCTATGGATTTGTTCTGGTCGTTGGCTGCGCCCTCGTATTGATCCTGATCAGTTGGTACCTTCCGGCGACCATGCAATCTGGTCTGGCGTATGTACTGACGTGGACGCTGCTACTCGCTGCTCCGAAACCGGTGCTCGAACTCATCAGCCAGCGCCGTGGCGGCCGGGCGCCGCATTCCGACGCTGATCAGCTTGCCAGGCTGACACGCGTCCCTGCCAGTCTCTGGGCCTATGGGTTTCTGGTCATCAACTGCGCTGGGCTCGCCTTGGGTTCCGTGCTGCTTCTGCCAGTCCTGGCAGAGCTTGGGCAGAACGTCGCGGAGCAGCTCGCGGCTGCCTGAAGCAAGGAGATGATAAGGCCAGCATTGACAAGGGCTCCCATCCGAATCGGATGAGAGCCCTGTCGGTTGCGAGACTGATTACCCGACGTTGCCAGCGCGCTGAGCGACCATGATCAGTTCGTCGCGCATGGCGGGCGTCGACGCGTTTGCGATCGCGCGATTCAACTCCTGGCGCGTCCGAGCGATGTTACGGCGGCTACGGATGGCCTTGGTAAGGCGTGACATAGCGACCATCCTTTCGATACTTGGGACTTTGTATTGATCTTTGACTGAACAACGCCGGCAGCGCCACAGATATTCCAGTCAGGTCGTGGAGCGGCGCCCGCGCGGTTAAGCAAACCGGCCGTTGCCTTTGGCATTCGGGTGCAGTCCCTGGTTGGTGCCGTTTGGAGCATTCTTAGGTTTGCTTAACCGCGCGGGCGCAGCTCCACTCCAAGTCTCCACTCCAATGTCGGCTTCATCGACTTGGCCCCCGTCGCGCCGGAGATTTGGCTTAGGCCGCTTGACCGAACCGCCGATCGCTCAGGATCAGCCCGGCACGTTCCAACTCCGCCTCGACACGAATCCGTTCTATGTCGCGCTCGAAGCCAATGGAGTTGCTGTCCAGATCATGTTCGATCTCGAGCATCTCGCAGACCTGCATAAGCAGCTT
>JAICEV010000289.1 GCA_025923975.1 Propionibacteriaceae bacterium | reverse complement strand
TCTGATCAAGCGAGTAATCGGCCAGCCGGGAGATCGGGTGATCTGCTGCGACGAAGCCGGTCGTGTGACTGTCAACGGGCACGCCCTCGATGAGACCGCCTACCTCGTCATCGCACCTTATGGCGCGCCGATACGGCCATCGGCGATCAAGTTCGATGTGGTCGTCCCGGCTGGTCACTTCTTTGTGATGGGCGACAACCGCGATCACAGCCGCGACTCGCGGTGTCACCTGAATGACGTGCAAGCGGGGCTTGCCAAGGGTCAGAATGCATTAGTGTCGGAAGATCTGGTCGTTGGCCGCGCGATTGCTGTGGTTTGGCCTTTCGACCGCCGACACCGCTTGCCGGTTCCGGATACCTTTGACACCGTTCCGGCCGGCACGCAGCCGGCGCCAGACCTAGCAAGGATCACCGCCGGACCTGAGGCCAGCTGTTGACTACCCATCAGAATCCTGTCGCACCGCCCAGCCCGGCGGGTCACAACGGCAGCCGTCGGCCGACCGTGACGCCGAAGACGATAGGTCAGCGTGCTTGGGCATTCACGCGAGAACTGCTTATCGTGGTGGTTGGCGCAGTGGTGGTGTCCTCCCTGCTTCGCGCATTTGTCGGGCAGATGTTCATCATCCCTTCGCAGTCGATGGAGAACACGCTCTTGGTTGGTGATCGCGTGGTGGTACAGAAGCTCACCGACTTTCAACGTGGCGATGTGGTCGTCTTCTCCGACCCGGGCGGCTGGTTGGAGGGGGCCCCGGTTGCTGATCCTGCTCCCTGGAACAAACTGTTGGAGTTCATTGGGTTGCCGACCCGGAGCACGCCTGGCCACTTGATCAAGCGAGTCATCGGGATGCCCGGAGACAAGGTCGTTTGT
Source organism: Propionibacteriaceae bacterium (assembly GCA_025923975.1). Taxonomy (GTDB): domain Bacteria; phylum Actinomycetota; class Actinomycetes; order Propionibacteriales; family Propionibacteriaceae; genus Microlunatus. The sequence goes on along the minus strand of JAICEV010000289.1, from coordinate 4,109 downwards.
TGCACGAGCAAGGACCGGATCACCGTCAATGGCCATCCCCTTAACGAAAGCGGCTACCTCTACACCGATCCTGACGATGGCCAGATCAACCCGTCCGATGTCAAGTTCGAGGTGGTGGTTCCCAAGGACCGGCTCTTCGTGATGGGAGACCATCGCGATTTGAGCGCCGACTCACGCTGCCACCTTTCCGACCTGTCGACGAGCGAGGGCAAGGGCCAGGCTGCCTTCGTGCCGATCTCGCTGGTAGTCGGGCCCGCGTTTGCGATCGCCGCGCCCTTCGATCGGGCTGGACGGTTGGAACGGCCGGCCACCTTTGAGGGGGTACCGGATGCGAAGCGTTCTGCGCCCGAAAGAGCGGTGATCAAGCCTGCCGGGGTGAACTGCTGATGAGCGTCGCCAAAGCGGCGGCGCCCATCCTGGTGAAGCGCAACAGTGGCATCTACGGGTACGAACGCGCGCTCCAGCGGATGGGCCTCCACCCGGTCGCCGGAGCTGATGAGGCTGGCCGCGGAGCCTGCGCAGGCCCGCTCGTGGCGGCCGCAACCATCCTCAGCGACACCAAGTCAAAGCAGATTGCAGGGCTGAAGGACTCCAAGCTGCTCACCGCGTTGCAGCGTGAGCGGCTGTACGACCAGATCACGGAGAAGGCCATTGCCTGGTCCGTCGCGTGCATCGAGCCCGCCGAATGCGATGCGCTTGGCATGCATGTCGCCAACGTGATGGCCCTGCGAATGGCATTGCTGAAGCTCGACGTGCCGCCGATGTATGTGCTCACCGACGGGTTCAGCGTGGACGGGCTTGGTACACCGGGACTTGCCGTGTGGAAGGGCGATCAGGTGGTGGCATGCGTAGCGGCGGCATCGATCATTGCCAAGGTCACCCGAGACAGAATCATGTGCGAGCTGGACCGGATGTATCCGGAGTACGAGTTCTCCGAGCACAAGGGCTATTGCACGCCACTGCACCAAGAGAAGCTGGATGCCTTCGGGCCCTCTGCCACCCACCGGATGCGCTTCGTGAACGTGTCCCGAACGACTAGAGTCGATGCGCCATGGGACACAGGAGCGGAGCAAGTTCCGGCACTCGCGGTGAGTGATGTCGATGAGTGCTGAAGACCTCGAACAGTATGAGAGCGAGCTGGAACTCCAGCTCTACCGTGAATACAAAGATGTCGTCGGCATCTTCACCTACGCGGTAGAGACAGAGCGCCGGTTCTACCTCTGTAACGCTGTCGACCTAAAGGTGCGGACCGAGGGCGGTGACGTCTACTACGAGGTCTCCATGGGTGATGCGTGGGTCTGGGATATGTACCGTCCCGCGCGTTTCGTGAAAAGCGCCAAAGTTCTGACGTTCCGCGATGTCTCGATCGAAGAGATCGCCCACAGCGACCTTGAGGTTCCTAAACCAAGCTGATTTGAGCCGATGCTTCCGTATCGCACGGGCTTGGCTTCCTAGAAGAGTGCTGGCCAAACGACATGTCCGGTCGACGGAAATGCGTCATTTTCCAGCACTTTCCAATTTCGTCATCACACCTCGGCGCTAGCAGGACTCGGCAGCGAGGTACGGCGGTAGTGCGCGCTTTGCACCTCAGCAGCGTAGTGAGATGTGCGTTTGCCATCCCGAGACGGCCAGCAGGTGTCCTTGATCGGAATTTGGCCCATACGAGCCATCTCGAGACGGCTCGCACGAACCCGAGCAAACCTGACCCCTCCTGGAAACCTTCGCACGCGGTTTCCACAGCCCTGACTGAAGGAGTTTCCACAGATTTCGGTTGCCCCGCACGATTCGCGTCGGCGTCAGCATGCTTCCTTGCGGAGGTGAGCGATGCCGGCGGCGAAATCCAAGAAGCAGATCGGGGTACGCGGAGAGGACCTGGCCTGTGCCGAACTAGAGCGGCAGGGCATGCAGGTTCTGGAGCGGAACTGGCGCTGCCGCCTGGGGGAGATTGACATTGTCGCCGCAGAGGCTGACGCGACAGGATTGACGCTGGTCTTCTGCGAGGTGAAGTGTCGCAGCGGGCTGGGGTTCGGCCATCCGCTCGAGGCGATCACGTTCACGAAGATGCAGACATTGCGTCAGCTCGCCGCCGTATGGATGCGGGAGCACCGAATGAAGGCGTCGAGCATTCGGTTGGATGCAATCGGCATCGTATTGGCGCCCGGTCAGGAGCCGTCGCTGACTCATGTGCGGGCGGTGGGTTGAGTGGCGTCGGCCTGCGCGTGGTCTGTGGCCCTGGTGGGCTTGGAGGGGCGGATCGTCGAGGTGGAGGCCGACATCGGCTCAGGCTTGCCCCGCACAGTGCTTGTGGGACTTCCGGACTCGGCTCTCTATCAGGCGCGCGATCGTTGCAAGGCGGCAGTCAGCAACTCCGAGCAAGAGTGGCCGATCTCGCTGCTGACCATCAACCTCAGCCCGGCCACCTTGCCCAAGGCCGGCAGTCACTACGACGCCGCGATCGTCGCGGCGGTGCTCGCAGCGCAGGGGGTCTTCAGAGCCGAAGAATTACGCGGAACAGTCCTCCTGGGTGAGCTGGGGCTGGATGGTCGCCTCCGACCCATCCGCGGTATCTTGCCCGCCACTCTGGCGGCGCAGCAGGCCGGCTTCACCAGGGTGATCGTGCCGCTACGGCAGGCTGGAGAGGCCAAGCTCGTTGAGGGCATTGAGGTCTTTGGTATTGCCTCGATCACTCAGCTGGTCGCCTTTCTGCGCGATTTACCGTTACCGCCGGTGGATCCCATCGAGGTATTGGGCGAGCGGGTTGGTCGGCATGCGAACCGTCATCTTGACCTGGCAGATGTGGTGGGTCAAGTGGAGGCAAAGTGGGCCTGCGAAGTAGCCGCAGCGGGTCGGCATCACATGCTCTTCCATGGCCCACCGGGGGTCGGCAAGACCATGCTCGCTGAGCGTGTACCGGGCCTGCTCCCTGATCTCGGTCTGCACGATGCGCTGGAGGTGTCGGCGGTGCACTCGCTTGCCGGCTTCAACCTTGCCGATGAGCTCATTACCCGACCGCCCTACAGCGACCCACACCATTCGGCTTCGGTTGCCAGCATCGTCGGTGGAGGGCAGCGGATGGCCCGGCCAGGCGCAATCTCATGTGCCCACAAAGGGGTCCTTTTTCTCGACGAGGCGCCTGAGTTCCAGCCTGCCGTCATCGATGCGCTCCGGACGCCCTTGGAGTCCGGGGTAATCACGCTCGGGCGAAGCGAGGTACACGCCCGGTTCCCGGCACGGTTCCAGCTGATCTTGGCGGCGAATCCCTGTCCATGCGGACAGGCCGCCACGCCCGCCGCGCATTGCCGATGCTCCCCAACGGTGGTGCGCCGGTACGCGGAGAAGGTCTCCGGACCCGTTCGAGATCGCATCGACATCAACCAGGCATTCCTGCCTCTGCGGAAGGCCTATCTGAAGAAGGCGACACTGCAGCGCGCCGAATCATCAGCTGCGGTCGCCGAGCGTGTGTTGGAGGCCCGAAACCGGCAGCGCCAGCGCCTGGCAGGCAGCGGCTGGCAAACCAATGGCGAGGTTTCTGGGACGTACCTGCGTCGGCATCTGCCGCTTCCAGACGGCTTGCAAGCCGTTGACGAGGCGGTCGACCGCGGCCGACTCAGCGCCCGCGGGGTCGACAAGGTTCTCCGGCTTGCCTGGACCATTTGCGATTTGGCGGGTCGCGACAAGCCGGGCCGTGACGAGCTCGCGATTGCGCTCGCGATGCGACGGGGCGAGCTGCCGGGGACCGTGCGGAGCGAGGTGGGCTAGCCATGATCACACCCGATCGCAGAGCGCGGATGATGCTGTCCTGCGCGATAGACGGCGGTGATCCCGAAGCCGCTGAGCTGGTGCAGCACCTGGGTGCCGAAGGTGCTTGGGCCAAGATCATTGAGGGTCTGCTCGGCGAACCGGTTGCTCACCGCGCAGCACGGGTCACCGTCGACGTGTTCGAGCGGCTGGCCGCGGCGGCGGCCGCCCGATTCATCGTTCCGGGCGACGACGAATGGCCGGCTGGGCTTGATGACCTTCGACATGCCGAGAGCATCCAGCGGCGCGGTGGCGAGCCGTTTGGTCTGTGGCTCCGTGGTCCTGGACATCTCGCTCACCTGATGGAGCGG
>JAICEV010000288.1 GCA_025923975.1 Propionibacteriaceae bacterium | reverse complement strand
GGGCTCTAGCAGCTCGCTGAGGCCCTTACGCTCTGCGATCAGCTTGGCCAACGAGACCGCCGACCCGGACATCGAGGGGTTGTAGAGGAAGGTTGCCCGGTACAGGCCGCCCTCGGCGATCAGATTCATCGCGTCCTTGGACCCTCCGGCGCCGGTGACGAACATCTCGTCCTCCCGGTTGGCGGCGCGGATGGCCTGCACTACACCCATGGCCATGTCGTCGTCGTGGGTGTAGACCGCCTTGATGTCCCGCTGTCCTTGGAGGATGGTCTCCATCACCTGGAGGCCCTTGTCGGGCAGGAAGTCGGCCGGCTGGCTGGCGACGATCTTGATACCACCGTTGCACCGCTTGATGCCGTCGGTGAAGCCCTTAGTACGCTCCTCGGTCACCGAGATGCCGGCGACACCCTGGATCTCTACCACGTTGCCCTGGCAGTTCAGCTCGTTAGCGATGAGATCAGCAGCTGCCTTGCCGATGCCGTAGTTGTCACCGCCGATCCAGGTCCGGTACGCCGTCGGGCTGGAAAACGCGCGGTCGACGTTGACGACCGGTATGCCGGCTTGCATTGCCTTCTCCGCGACCGGGGTGAGTGGACCACCCTCATGCGGGAGGATGACCAGCACGTCCGGCTTCTGGCTGATGAGTGTCTCGACCTGGGAGACCTGGGCGGCGGAGTCGTTGGTGCCCTCCGAAAGGATCAGCTCGACGCCGAGCTTGTCGGCCTCGCTCCGGGCGTTGTCGGTGATCGCCTTGAGCCAGCCGTGATCGGCGCCGGGGGCGCTGAACGCAACCTTGACGGCACGGCCGCTAACGCCGCCTGGTTGCTGGGCCTGGGTGGTGTTCTGCTGGCCAGCCGGTTCCTGCGGCTGCTCCGGTTGCTGAGCCTCTTGGGTACAGGCGGTGAGCGCAAGTGTTGCCAGGGCGACCCCGACGACGAGTATTCGAGGGAGCTTCATGTGCTCTCCTTTCACTTCTTGACTAGTCGCGGCGCTGTAGCGCCACGGCGATGAGGATGAGAATGCCCTTGACAATCCCTTGGATCTCGGTGGGCATGTTGAGCAGGTTGAGCAAGTTGAAGATCAAGCCGAAGGTGATGACACCAAAGAAGGTGCCGGTCACAGTCGCCTTGCCGCCGGTCAGGGCGGTCCCGCCGATGACCACGGCTGCGATCGCGTCCAGCTCGACCAGGTTGCCGACGACCGGGGAGGCGCTGGCGAGTCGGCCCGACAGCAGGATGGCCGAGATGCCAACGCACAACCCGGTAAGCACATAGACGGTGAAGATGACGCGTCCGGGGCGGATTCCCGCGATCCGGGCGGCGCTGCGGTTGCCGCCGACGGCGATCGCGCGCCGGCCGAAGGTGGTGCGGTTCAGCAGCACCCAGCCGGCGACGGTGACGACGACGAAGACAATGGCGGGAACGGGAATTCCGAGCACCCGGCCGCTGCCGAACCATTGCAGGATGTCCAGTTCGATAAGGCTGATGGGGGTCTTCTCGGACATCCACAACGCCAAGCCGCGGGCGATGATCAGCATGGCCAGTGTCGCGATGAAGGGGACCACCTTGCCCCAGGTGATGGCCAGACCGTTGATCGAGCCGAGGAGCAGGGCGAAGCCGACCGCGCCGAGCATGAACATCCAGGAGCCATAGGGCAGCAGCAGCCCTCCCGCGATGCCGGCCGCGGCCAGCACCGACCCCACCGACAGGTCAATGCCTCCGGTTGCGATCACAAACGTCATGCCGATGGCGATGATGCCGGTGATGCTGACCTGGGTGAGCACATTGAGCAGGTTGTCGCTGGTCAAGAAGACGCCAGGCCTGATGATCACCCCGACGATGACCAGGGCGATGATCACTACCGGCAGCACCAGCTCCTGCACGGGCACCTGACGCAAGCGGGCCCGAACGTCGACCGTGGGCGTCGTATCGACGGCCATTTCCTCACCCTGCCTTTGCTATGTGATGAACCGGGACGGCCGATCGCAGCACGTCCTCCTCGGTGCTGGTCGCCCCGTCGAACTCGTCGACGATGTGGCCCTCACGCATCACCAGGAGGCGGTGGCAGAAACCGAGCAGCTCGGCGAGCTCGCTGGAAACCATCACGACCCCGATCCCGTTGGCGGCCAACTCAGCGATCACCCGGTAGATCTCCGACCGAGCGCCAACGTCAACACCGCGAGTCGGTTCGTCCAGTAACAGCACGCGACAGGAACGCAACAGCCAGCGGGCCAGCACCGCCTTCTGCTGGTTGCCCCCGGAGAACAACCGCGCCGGCCGCTGCGGAGCGTCGGGCTGGGTGTTCAGCGACTGAAGATGGCGGGTGGCTTCGCGCCGCTCGCTGGCTCGGTCGGTGAACGGGCCGCGCCGGAACCGGCTGAGGTCGGCGATCGAGGTGTTGCGGATCATGCTCCAGTCGAGCCACAACCCTTCGGACTTCCGCTCCTCTGGCGCGAAGCCGAGCCCGGCCCGGATGGCCAAATCCGGCCGGCCGGGGGGGAGACGCCGGCCGCCAACCTCTACTTCGCCCGACTGCGGTTGGTCCAGGCCGTAGGTGAGGCGCAGAAGCTCGGTACGACCCGAACCGACCAGCCCGGCCAGGCCGAGGATCTCGCCCTCGCGAAGCGTGAACGAGGCGTCGTAGACGTCCGGCGTGCGGGTCAGGCCGCGGACCTCCAACACGGTCGTTTCGCGGAACTGTCCGCGGTCGGGAAACAAGGCCTCCATTCGACCGCCGACCATGTGTCTGATCAAGGTGTCGACCGGCGTGTCCGGCGGCAGCTCGGTAGCCACCGTCCGGCCCTCCTTCAACACCGTCACCACGTCACCCAGTTCGGCCACCTCGCCGAGCCGGTGCGAGATCCAGATGACGCCGACTCCTTCGGCGGTGAGCCGTCGTACGACGCCGAACAACGCGTCCACCTCGACGTCATCCAAGACCGCGGACGGCTCGTCGAGAATGAGTAGCTTGACCGAATGCGAAAGCGCTCGGGCCATCGAGACCACCTGTTGCTGCGCCGGCCGCAGTGTCGTGACCGACGCCGCCGGAGAGATGCCCTCATTCCCGAGCCGGGCGAACAGCGCTTCCGTTTCGCGGTGCATCGCTGCCCGGTTCAGCAGTGGGCCACGTTTATGTTCGTGGCCCAAAAAGACGTTTTGCGCGACCGACAGGTGCGGAACCAGGTCGAGCTCCTGGTAGATGGTGGCGATGCCGCGGGCGATCGACGCGTTCGGATCTCCGACCGGCAGCGGCGCGCCTTCGAACAGAACCTCGCCAGCGGTCGGCTCAACCAGCCCAGAGACGCACTTGATGAGTGTCGATTTACCGGCACCGTTCTGGCCTATCAGGCAATGCACCTGGCCGCTGGTGACTGTCAGGTCGACACCGTCCAGGGCACGTACGCCGGGATAGTCCTTGACCAGCCCGCGAACTTCCAGCAACGGACTGCCAGCGTCGCTCATCCTCACCTCCGGAAGTCCCCCACGTGCCGGCTTGATCGTATCCCGCAACTTTGTGGATGAGTTTCTGAAACGATCTATTCGCGTTTGGTGGCTTCCGACGGCATAAGTCCCAGCCGGCCTCGTGTTGCAATCAGCAAGCCAAGCGCCACCAGGCATTCAACCGCTGTCATGATCAGCCAGTAGCGTTCCTGGTGAGCGGGCCCGAACAATGGTTTCACTGTGGCGGTCATGACATTGGAGAACAGGTGGCCGATCATGGCGATCAGTACGCTCGCCCCGGATCCGTTGTAAAGCCAGGTGAAGATCACCTGCAGCGCGAATATTCCGAAGAGGTAGTCGTACCAGGGGATGGTGCCGTAGACGAGTAGCGGCGTGTGCCAGACGATACGCATCAGACCGACAACGAGGGTGGCAAAAAGCACCTTGTGAACAAAGCGCTCCTGATAGTGCCGCTGGGCGTAGCCCATCCAACCTGGTTCCTCCCACTGACCGCCGAGGAGAAGCAGCGGGACCACGATCGCGCTGAGGTACGCCGGAAGTGACTCGAGGTGCGCGGTACTGACGATCTCCGCGCCCAAGGCAAGGTTGATTCCGAGCGCGCACACGTGCACCGCGATGAGAATGCCAGGCGCGATCACGTACCACTTCCATCCCACGCGCCAGCGAATCATCTGGGCCCAGAGACCAGTGACGCCGCGTCGGCCCGCGACCACGGCGAGGACGATGAACGCCGCGATCATCGGCCCGTAAGGGATCAACCCCCCGTCTGCCGGTATGACAAAGGCCCAGCTAATAAGCAGCGTGAGCACCACAAACAGCGCCATCTGGTGGCGCGTTGAAAAGGCCCTCAACCGACTGTCCGAATGACCAGATCCACTGATGCGCGGCCAGGAGCCTGTCGAAGGGCGCGGTTCAACAGGCTCACCGGGCATCACTGGCTCCTTCGCTCAGCCGCCTCCGAACAGCCTCTCGAGTTGGGACTGGAAGGTCAGCACCGAGAGCGTTCCGAACAGAAGGATCGCCCAAATCAGCGCCCCAAGCCGGAATCCACGGACCCTGATCGCCCCAGGCAGGCTCTTGCGGTTGATCAAGATCAACAGCCCGGAGTAGATGAACATCATGAACCCGCCGACAACCGCAGAAATGACAAGCAGCACAATCGGCTGGTCGAAGCCGATCAATAGCACGATGACCCCGATCAGCACCAACCCCCACACCAGGCCGGCGTAGACCTTGCTCTCATTCGCGTCGTGGGCATACGAGTTCTTGATCACGTCGGCGGCCAGCCGGCTGGTGTAATCGACGATGCCCAACGCGGCAGCGAAGAGCGAGAACGCCCCTACGGCCCAGAACAGGTACATGAACCAGAAGCCGACCCGCTCACCCAACACCTCACCTTCGATCTTGATGAAATTGATGTTGTTGGGGAGGTCGGGAAGGCCGTACACCGTGGCGTAGGCGAGCAGCGAGGTGAAGAAGATCGTAATGAAGGTGATCGCCACGAAGGTCGTGAGCTGCTC
>JAICEV010000287.1 GCA_025923975.1 Propionibacteriaceae bacterium | reverse complement strand
GTCTGGGATTTCCTGTTGGAAGTATCACCGCCGGTGTACAGCGCGACGCGCTCATGTTCGGCACATCCCGTTGGAGAGACGTTGTCAGCGGTGAGCACAGCTATCGGTTCGGCGTTGCCTTGCGTGCCTTGGTTGTGGTCTCTGACATCAAGGGGAGCGGCGCTCTGACGCTGCCGATTGTGGCCGCCAAGGTCGAACTTGAGGGCGCCAGAGCTTCGGCTCAGCTGCTGGTACGCGGCTACAAGGGCAGTGACCTGGGCGGGCTTCTCCCGACCTGGCAGTCGTTCGGGGTCGATTCCTATGCGCAGTACATGAGCGCCGTGTCAGATCTGCAGAAAGCGATCATGGGAGATGCTGGAAACATTCAGCCAGAATTGCTGGCCACTACTGTCGTGAGCCCGAAGGTTCCCACTTCGGGTGAGGCGATCGGCTCGGTTTATGGGCTCCATGCGATCGCCGAAGGCGCCACGCTCGCGCACGCCATAGACAAGCTTGGGATTGACGATCCTGACATTGCGCAAGCAGTCAAGGCGCTGTACCAGAGCAAAATCGGCGAGGATGATCGCGCGGTACCCGATGATCAACAGCGACAGGATGCTGGAGATCAGCTCCACGGCTTTCGCCTCAGCCAGAGCTGGTTCAACCGTTGATCAAGCGGTAGGTGCAAATCCCGCGACAGCGCCTATGACGGTGATCGCCGGCGGCTTGATGCCCGCGTCTTTGGTGAGCGCGGCGATGTCGGCGAGGGTGCCGCGTACGGCCTGCTGGCTCGGCATTGTCGCATCGGCGAGCGTCATAGCTGGAGTGTCGGGGTTCAGCCCATGCTTGATCAACTCGGCGGTGATGGCCGGCAGCGTTGCGACGCCCATCATGATCACCAAGGTGGTGTTGGCGGCGGCCAGTGCTGGCCAGTTGAGAGTGGATCCGGGATCGCCGGGCGGAGCGTGGCCAGAGATCACCGTGAAGCCCTGAGTCAGCTCGCGGTGGGTCAGCGGGACGCCCGCCAGCGCAGGACCCGCGATCGCGGAGGAGACTCCGGGGATCACCGTGACGGGAATGCCGGCGGCCGCGCAGGCCTGCCACTCCTCACCGCCGCGGCCAAAGACGAAGGGGTCTCCGCCCTTAAGCCGGACGACAATCTTGCCGGCCGAGGCGTGCTCGACGAGGATCTCGTTGATCCGCTCCTGAGAGGTGGACGCGCCCCGCGGGATCTTGGCGACCTCGATGATCAGCGCCTCCGGCCTGGCGTGCTGCAAGGCCGACAATGGGGCCAGCCGGTCACAGACGATGACGTCTGCCTCGTTGATGGCTTCCAGCCCTGCCACCGTCAACAGCCCAGGGTCTCCCGGGCCGCCACCAACCAAGATCACAGATCCAGCACCCGCGGGCCGCTCGACCGTCGCCGGGGCAGGCGACACAACCGGCACGCCATGATCACGAGCTGCCGCCGCGATCCTCTGGTCACGCCCAGCCACGCCAGTGGCCGGTACCACCAACGCGGCGTCCCGGAAGTCAGCGGGCGCCGGCGGGCGGCGGCGTATGACCAGCAGTCCCCGCGCCCCGAGGTCGGCGACGGTCGCTCCTACCTCGGGCGCGACCACCGTGACAACGGCGCCCGCGTCCAGCAATTGCCGGATGGCAGACAGCGCCGACGGGCCACCGCCGCAGACCAGCACCGGCAGACCGTCCAGCTCGAGGCTGGCGGAAAAGCCCGATGGTGGCTGGATCTGCATGGCGGCGCGAGGTTATCACTGCTGTCCATTGCACTATGACGGGCAGGTGTCTCGAAGCACTCCACCAGCTCGAGCGTGAAGCCGCTCGGCTTCCCGCATGGTTCATGAGCCATACGGGGTTCCCGAGGAGGAAGATGAGCAACTGGATATTCGTAGATGTCGAAGCACGAGGCCGAAGCCCTGTCAATGGAATCATGACAGAGTTTGGGGCGGTGCGCGCTTCAGAGTGACACCTCACGACCACAACCCAGTTCATGATGCAATGGGAAATGTTGAAGCATTCCAAAAAATCAAAGAAATTGCCAAGCAGCAACGTAAGACATCAGAGAAATTGCAGCCTTAATATGCTTACGCCAACCGCGCCCGCACCTGTCCTTCCATGACCTGTTGTAGCAGCGAGACGGTTGCTGGATCAAGATCAACACCAAGAGCACGGGCGTGGGCTGCAAGCTGCAGCGTGAGCCGCTCAGTTTCGGCTGCGTTTCCAGCGGCGTGCTCGGTACGGATCCGGACGGCCAGCAAGAGTTCGTCGCCAGGCGCCGCAAGAATTGCCCGCGACGCTGCCCAGCGGGCCCGTTCCAGATCTCCAACGAGCAGAGCCCGATCGGCCAGCTCAACCCCGATGTCGCGTACACAGGAGATCATGTCGGTCCGCAACTCTTCGGCCCAGTGCCATTGCCCAGGCGCTGCATCAGCGAGCGGAGCACCGCGTACCAGCTCGAGCGCAGCCTGCAGGCTCTCGTCGCTCGCCCGATTGACCCCCGTGGCCGTGAGGATCTGTAGTCGCTGCCAATCAGAACTGACCGCAGGATGCAGGGCGATCCGCCCCGTGTACGCGTCCGGCAGGTATGCCTCACCATCCGGACTGACACCCAGCCAGCTGCGCAGCCTACTCATGTTGGAACGCCGCGTGCCCTCAGCCACGGCGAGCGCAGAAACCATGGCCTGCGCTGTGGTTCCAGGGTTCTCCAACAGCCAGGCGCAATACTCAAGGCACTGCTTAGCGGCGCGCGTGGGCGCGGTTCCGGTCACACCTAGCAGCTCTATTGGACCGAGTTGCTGGAGGGTGGGATGGTGGACCGCCCGGTCCTCCTCCATCGCTGCCTCCATGATCAAGGCCCTTTCTGCTGTGCTTGGTGTCCCCCACATCGGTCGGCTTTCCAGATAGGTGACGTTGTCGGGCGGCGGATTCGGCTGTACCCCGATGTCGCTCCACCACGGGGCAGGAGTTGTGTGGTCGCTGCCTGTGGTTTCGATGAGATCAACCACTGCGGTCAACTCCGAGGGCTCCAACCACTGCGGTGACAATGAGAGGCCGGCCGGCTGCAACACGACTCTGCGCGCTGCGGAACCATCGCTGCGCAGGGACCACGTTGCGCCAGGAACCGGTCCGACCACAACGGCGGCCAGTGCGACCTTGGGCTCAGCGTCGGTGAGGGCGCCGAGCCGTGTGCTCTGCGCAGCTGTCAGCGCCTGTTCCACCAAGACGATCTCAGGAGCCCACGGATCGGCGAGATCAAGATCGATGCGGTGCTGACTCAGAACTGGATGTCGACGATGCTCACGTTGCACGGCGGCTCGCTGCTCAAGGCGGTCGAGCAGGGCGTCGCAGTCATCAGTGCGCAGCACGTTGTGCTTGCCGAGCGCTTCTGGCAGCCGTTCACCTCCGCCCACCAGAGTCAAGATCATCTCGTCGGCCCATGGTGAGAAGGAGAGTTCGACAGCAATTGCAGCCAGCAGATCAGTTGCCGGAAATCCGGAGTCTGGTTGCAGCTCCAACAACCCAAACGACTCAAGATCGCCAACCACCAGCCGACCCTGATCATCACGGCCGAGCGTGACCAGAGCTGGCCACGGGCGGGCGGCCTCGCTCAATCCAGGCACGGACTTGAGGTACTCGACATCATCCTGGCCCAGGAACCAGGAGGTCCCGCGCGTCGCGAAACCGACCGGAGCCTCGGAGCAGGCCTCCTGCATGCGGAGCTCGATCTCGTGCTCACCGATCAAGGCCAGCTGCAGTGGCGGCGGTGCGAGGTCGGAGTCCTTGCAATGTGCTGCAATCGCTCGCATCGCGCGATCGAGGGTACGTAAGCTCATTGGCCGCTGACGCTGCCCGAGCGTGACCTCAACGGCTCGGACCGGCGGTGGTGGGTGCACGATCCGTCGACCGGGCGCCCTGGCTTGGAGCTGGATGCGCCGCCGCCAGGCCAGCCCGCCGATCAGCCCTGCTGCCAACAACCCGCCAACGCCTGCCAACACATCGGCGGAAACATCAATCGTTGGAGCCGTATCGGTGATTGGCGCTGGATGTCCCTCCGAGGGCTGAGCTGAAGAGGTCGACGGCGCTGGAGGCGAAACCGGAGGCTGCTCTGGGGGTGAAGCCTTGGGTCGGGCGTGCTGATCATGAGCCTTCGGCGTGTTTCTCGCCTCGTGCTTCTTTGCCTTAGGGATCACCAGGTGCATGCCCACAGCGAGCTCGTCAGGGTCTGCGAGCTGAGCACGGTTCGCCTTAAAGATTTCGGTCCAGCGACTCGATGCGCCGAGTTGCGCCTCGGCGATCGACGAGAGCGTGTCACCACGACGTACGGTGACGAAGCGCTGGCCGTCACGAACCAGGCCTTCATCAAGATCAGGGATCTTGAGCCGCCATCCGACCTGTAACCGGTCCGGTCCTCCGGTGAGCACCGTAGGGTTCGCGGCAGCGATCTTGCGCCAATCTCGGCCGTCTCCGTAGTACTGCTCGGCCAGGCTCCATAGATCATCACCTGGCTGCACGACATGGTGATGTCTGACATGGTCGACTCGCTTCGTACGGGGCGCAGCCGCGGCGTTCGGTATCGGAGCATCGGCTGGTTCCAGAATCAACGCCGCTGGTTCTGCGGCGGTGCGTGCTGCGACGACCTGACGGCCGTGATCGCGATCGGCGTGCACGGCCTGCGGCACCGAGATCATCGTGATCACCGAGATCAACAGTCCGGCTGCGAACCGCTGCGGCGCATCGAGGCCGGGGAGCCCTATCCGAACGCGTTGCTGCGAGACGATCGCAAGGAGCTCACTGATCACCGACAGCGTGAAAACTAGCCAGGCCAGCCAACCGACGATAGTGATCAGCCCAATCAAGATCATGTCATCAGCTGGTGTGAACAGTGCACGCTGCACGGCGCCCCATGTCAGCTCCTCCGGCAGCGGATTACCGCCGAGAAGGGCCAATGCAACGGGAACGCCGGCAGTACCGAGCAGGAGAGCGGCGAGTG
>JAICEV010000286.1 GCA_025923975.1 Propionibacteriaceae bacterium | reverse complement strand
GAGGCAGTCGCCTTGTCCGCCGGGATCCAGCAGATGGTGCGATCCGACCTGGGGGCGTCTGGGGTGATGTTCACCATGGATACCGAGTCAGGCTTCACCAACGCTGTGTTCATCACCTCCTCCTACGGGCTGGGTGAGGCGGTGGTGCAGGGCGCAGTCAATCCCGATGAGTTCTACATCTACAAGCCGGCGCTACGGGCCGGCCGACCCGCCATCCTCAAGCGCGGAATCGGCGGCAAGGCGACCAAGATGGTCTACGCCGCTGACTCCACCGTCGGCAAGACAACCGAGTTCGTCGACGTGGACGAGGCGGACCGTCGGCTGCTGTCGCTCACCGACGCCGAAGTCACCGAGCTCGCGCGGCAGGCAGTGGTGATCGAGGAGCACTACGGCCGGCCAATGGACATCGAGTGGGGCAAGGACGGAATCGACGGCCAGCTGTACATCCTGCAGGCCAGGCCAGAGACGGTGCAGTCGCGGGTTGCGGCCGGCAGCGTGCAGCGCTACCGGATGATCGGCCGGGGGCCGTTGCTCGTCGAAGGCCGCGCGATCGGTCAGAAGATCGGCGCCGGGCCGGTCCGCGTACTCGGATCTGTGGAGGACATGCACCGGTTCGTGCCTGGCGAAGTGTTAGTGGCCGACATGACCGATCCCGACTGGGAGCCGATCATGAAACGCGCAGCGGCCATCGTCACCAACCGCGGCGGCCGGACCTGCCACGCCGCCATCATCGCCCGCGAACTCGGCATCCCAGCCGTCGTCGGCACCGGCAGCGCGACCACCGACCTGGCCGACGGCCAAGAGGTCACCGTCTCATGCGCCGAAGGGGACACCGGCTTTGTCTACCGTGGCCGGCTCGACTTCAGTGTCGAGTCGACTGAGCTAGCCACCATGCCGCCCTTGCCGGTGAAAATCATGATGAATATTGGTACCCCCGACCAGGCGTTCGCGTTCTCCCGGCTGCCGAACGCCGGGATCGGGCTGGCCCGGCTGGAGTTCATCATCAACCGGCAGATCGGGATACACCCCAAGGCGCTACTCGACCACAACACAGTGCCCGAGCCGCTGCGGTCCCAGATTGCCGAAGCAGTGGTCGCCTACCCTAGCCCGCGCGACTACTTCATCACCCGGGTTGTCGAGGGCGTGGCGACCCTGGCCGCGGCATTCGCGCCGGAACCGGTAATCGTGCGGATGAGCGACTTCAAGTCCAACGAGTACGCCAACCTGTTGGGCGGTGACCTCTACGAGCCGCATGAGGAGAACCCGATGATCGGCTACCGCGGCGCGTCACGGTACCTGTCGCCGGATTTCGCCGACTGCTTCGCCATGGAGGCCGAGGCACTGCGCTACGTCCGCGACGAGATGGGACTGACCAACGTCAAGATCATGATCCCGTTCGTCCGCACCCTCACCGAGGCTGCCGGGGTGATCGACCTGCTCGCTGCACACGGGCTGCGCCGGGGCAAGAACGACTTGCAGGTGGTGATGATGTGCGAGCTGCCCTCGAATGCGGTGCTGGCCGATCAGTTCCTCGACTATTTCGACGGCTTCTCGATTGGCTCCAACGACATGACTCAGCTCACTCTCGGTCTGGACAGGGACTCCGCTTTAGTCGCGGCAGGTTTCGATGAGCGTGACCCAGCGGTGAAGTACATGCTCAGTGCCGCAATCACCGCGTGCAAGGCTCGCGGCAAGTACGTCGGCATCTGCGGCCAGGGCCCGTCTGACCATCCCGACCTGGCCGAATGGCTGCTTAGGCAGGGCATTGATTCGATGTCGTTGAATCCCGACACCGTCGTCGACACGTGGCTACGACTAGCGAGCTCCTGAGGCGCGGACCGGCCATCGGCATGCAGTATGTCCTAAGTAGCCCGCTCGACTGAGTGCTCCCGTCAGAGCGGGATGTCCTCTCGATGACTGTGGTCGAGATTCAACCTCGAGGAGCCCAAGTTGACGACGCAGACGCCTGAGACCACGACGAAGCGCTCCTTCCTGTTGACCGGGGAAGGCTGGCCGTATCTGCTCGTGCCGCTGATCCCGGTCGCGATTGTGCTGGAGCTCGTCCATGCAGACGCGGTGCTGATCTTTGCAGCGTCCGCGCTCGGCGTCATC
The DNA here is from genome assembly GCA_025923975.1 of Propionibacteriaceae bacterium. GTDB lineage: Bacteria > Actinomycetota > Actinomycetes > Propionibacteriales > Propionibacteriaceae > Microlunatus. The sequence goes on along the minus strand of JAICEV010000286.1, from coordinate 2,880 downwards.
CCTACCGCCGCACTGATGGGTCGCGCCACCGAGGAGCTTGCGGCTCGCTCGGGTCCCGGCATCGGCGGATTCTTGAACGTCACGTTCGGGAACGCACCTGAGTTGATCATCGCGCTATTCGCGCTCAATGCCGGATTGCACGAGGTCGTAAAGGCCTCCGTTGCCGGGTCGATCTTGGGAAACATCCTGCTTGTGATGGGGGTGTCAATGCTCGCTGGCGGGCTGCGACGGGACCGGCAGTTCTTTGAAGCACGTGCCGCATCGGCGCAATCGCTGATGCTTCTCCTGGCCACCGTCGCCCTCATCATGCCGGCGATCTTCGAGCTAATCTCGGGCCCTGGCTTGCCTGATCCGACGGCGCGCGCTGTGAACTTTCCCGCCGATGTGAAGACGCTGTCGGTCGGGGTCGCGGTGATCTTGCTCCTCTCCTACGCCGCCGGGCTGCTGTTCTCACTCAAAACGCACAAGGACCTGTTCAATCCCAGTCACGAGGAGGATGATCACGGCGGCGAGCCGTGGACGGTGCGTCGCAGCGTCATCATGTTGGCGGGCGCGGGCGTCGCAGTCGGCGTAATGTCGGAGATCCTGGTGAGCTCCATCACCGAAGCGTCCGAGAGCCTTGGGCTCTCACCGTTCTTCGTTGGCGTCATCGTCGTCGCCATCGTCGGGAACGCCGCCGAGCACTGGGTCGCGGTCTACTTCGCCATGAAAGACAAGATCGGCCTTGCGGTGAACATCGCAGTCGGATCTGCAGCCCAGATCGCACTATTCGTGGCACCCGTCCTGGTGCTTGCTTCGTTCTTCATCGGTCCATTCCCAATGGCACTGGTTTTCAACGGTTTCGAGCTCGGCGCAATCGTCCTCGCGATCCTCATCGCAGACGAGATCACCCAACGCGGAGAGTCCACGTGGTACGAAGGTCTACAACTGCTCGCTATCTATGCAGTGCTGGGATTGACGTTCTTCTTCGTGTAGTCGCCGTTCAGAGAGGAACCGACATGACCACCCACGCCACGGCACCGACTAGTGCCCTGGCTGCCCAGGATGCCTCGCTGGTCGCCGCTTCCGCAGGCGACGCGACGCTGGACCGGATCGCCCATTTGAAGCTCTCCAGCATCAGGCTGCCATTGGCAAACCCAATCAGCGATGCAAAGGTGCTCACCGGACGACAAAAGCCGATGACCGAGGTCGCATTCCTATTCGTGGAGGTGACCACGCAGGAGGGTCACCGGGGCATCGGATTCTCCTACTCCAAGCGGGCCGGCGGTCCTGGCCAGTTCGCCCACGCCAAGGAGATCGCCGAGGTCTTGATCGGCGAGGACCCCAGCGACATCGGCAAGCTCTGGGTGAAGCTCTGTTGGGCTGGCGCCTCCGTGGGGCGCAGCGGACTGGCAACCCAGGCCATCGCCGCCTTCGACGTGGCGCTGTGGGACCTCAAAGCCAAGCGGGCCGGGCTGCCGCTCGCCAAGCTCCTCGGCAGCTACCGGGATTCCGTACGCACCTACAACACCTCCGGTGGCTTCCTGCACACTCCGATCGAGCAAGTCCTCGAGAATGCCGCCGCGTCCCTGGAAGCCGGCATCGGCGGTATCAAGCTCAAGGTCGGCCAACCGAACTGGCGCACCGATGTGGCCAGGGTGAGCAAGGTGCGCGAGTTCCTCGACGACGACGTGCCGCTGATGGTGGACGCGAACCAGCAGTGGGACCGCGCCACAGCGCAGCGAATGGGTCGCATCTTCGAGGAGTTCGGGCTCGTCTGGATCGAGGAGCCGCTGGACGCCTACGACGCTGAGGGCCACGCCAACCTCGCCCGCACCCTCGACACCCCGATCGCGACCGGCGAGATGCTGGCCAGCGTCGCCGAGCACGTACGGCTCATCGACGCCGGCGCGGCCGACATCGTCCAACCCGACGCTCCGCGCATCGGCGGCATCACCCAGTTCCTCAAGCTCGCCACAATCGCCGAGTCGAAGCAGCTCGAGATCGCTCCGCATTTCGCGATGGAGATCCACTGCCACCTGGCGGCGGCGTACCCGATCGAGCCATGGGTTGAGCACTTCGACTGGCTCGACCCGCTGTTCAACGAGCACCTCGAGACCCGCGATGGGCGGATGTGGGTCTCCGGCCGCCCTGGGCTCGGCTTCACCCTCAGCGAGCAGGCCGACGCCTGGACCATCGGCACTGCCGAATACGGTTCGCAGCCATAACGACGTACCTAGTACAGCCTGTTGATCTTCAAGTGCAGGTGCTCTCCCGAGAGTGAATTTCCTCACTAGCGCTTGCTGAGTCTCGCGCCGGAGCGCACCATGGCCTATCTTCAGAGCTTCAGACCAGTGCACCAACTGGTACTACCGATGAGGTAAAGCCATGACTGCCATAAGCAAATCCGATCGACCCGCCGAGGCAGTTACACCGCTAACCCCGAGTCCGCCGACCAGCCACCGCCGCCTGCTGGCCTGGGTGGCCGAGGTCGCCGAACTCACGGAGCCGGAGGCTATCTATTGGTGCGACGGCTCCGATGCGGAGTGGACCCAGCTCACTGACGCGCTGGTGGATGCCGGCACCTTGATCCGGCTCGACCCGGCCGCCAAGCCCAACTCTTTCCTAGCCAGGAGCGACCCTGACGACGTGGCCCGAGTGGAGGACCGCACCTTCATCTGCTCGGCCGAGCCCGACGACGCCGGACCAACCAACAACTGGGTAGCGCCGACCGAGATGAAGCAGGTGATGACCGATCTGTATCGCGGCTGCATGCGCGGCCGGACCATGTACGTGGTGCCGTTCTGTATGGGTCCGCTTGAGGCAGAGCAGCCAAGCTTCGGAGTGGAGATCACCGACTCCCCGTACGTAGTGGTCAGTATGAGAATCATGACCCGGATG
>JAICEV010000285.1 GCA_025923975.1 Propionibacteriaceae bacterium | reverse complement strand
TGCCCAGCCTGCAGTCGCGAGGTTGCAGAGTTCGGTGAGACGGCTGCCGAGTTGCCGCTGCTCGCCAGCGTGCCTCCGCCGCCGGTGTTACGGGAATCGATCCTCGCTGCCATCTCTGAAGTGAGGCCGCTGCCGCCGGAGTCTGCAGCCGAGGCTGCACCTAAGGCCTCACCTGGTTGGACTGCGACCGCCCCACCTGAGCGTCCGGTCGATGAGCTGGCGCTGCGCCGGCAGCGACGGCGTACCCGAGTGCTCACCGTCCTCGCAGCGGCGGTCTTGGCTGCTGCGGTGGCGTTGGGTGGCGCGGTTTACGCGCTTGTCCAGGGGCGGCAGGCGCAGGTGGCTCAGCATGCGGCGGAGACTGAACTGCTCACGGCCCCAGACGTCCAGACCTATTCAGCCACGATGAAGGACGGAGGCCAGATCTCCTTTGTGGTCTCCAGGAGCCTGGACCGAGCGCTCTTCATTGGCAAGGACCTGCCATCCGTCGGAGCCGACAGGACGTACCAGCTCTGGACCCTCGAGGGTGAGCAGGCAATTCCAGACAACCTGGTGACCGGCGGCGGTGATCGTAAGCAGTTCTTCCGAGAGACTCTCGGCGGGGTAACGGGCCTCGCGATCAGCATCGAGACTGCCGGCGGAGCCCAGCAACCAACGCCCTCAGCGATTCAGGTCGTCACCGAACTGGCAACCTAGCGGCGGATGCGGGCCGGGGCGCAGAACTCTCTCAACGATCGATCTCTGCCATGCGGAGCCGGACAACGTCGCTTATCACGTCAGCCGCGAGCGGCTTGTCCACCGTGAACCGGATTGTTCCCTTGGAAAGCTCGAATCCCGAGAGCCGGTCACGTACCCCATCGACGACCTGCGGACTAAACGGGAAGACGCTCAGATGACGCTTCGCTGCCGTAAAACCGAGCAGTGGTTTCTGCTTGTACCTGAGCGCCGCCATCCCGTAGCTGGTGCCCTGCTCGGCGTCGGGCACGATCTCCAACGCCAGACTCCGGATGCGGTCGAATGCCGCCCCGCTAGCGGGGTCCAGGCTTTCGAAGTAGTCGTCAACCACTCCCACGCAGCTAACAATAGGAGTGCTGTCAGTGGTGCATGGCAGGCTGTCGGTGTGCCTGATGCTGACTCTGCCGGTATTGACGGGGCCGGTTCGACCCGAGCCACGCTGGACAAGCGGCACGGCGAGATTGCCGCGATGTTCGACCGCGTGGCCGCGCGCTACGACCTGGCAAACGATGTGCTCTCGCTGGGCCAAGATCGGGCGTGGCGTCGAGAGGTAGTCCAGGCCGTCGCACCGCGACCCGGGCAGTTGATCTTGGATATGGCAGCTGGCACAGGGACGTCGAGTGAGCCGTTTGCCGAGCGGGGCGCGACCGTCATTCCGACCGATTTGTCCCTCGGCATGTTGCTGATCGGCAAGCAACGCCGGCCAGGTTTGAGCTTCGTCGCCGCGGACGCTCTCCAGCTGCCGTACGCCGATGCCAGCTTCGATGCAGTCACCATTTCCTTTGGACTCCGCAATGTCGAGGACGCCGCAGCTGCCCTGACAGAAATGCGGCGCGTGATCAAGCCGGGCGGCGCACTCGTCGTCTGCGAGTTCTCTACGCCCACCTGGACCCCGTTTCGCACCCTCTACTCCAACTACCTGGTTGCTGCCCTACCCAGAATCGCCACGCTGGTCTCCTCGAATCCCGCTGCGTATGAGTACCTGGCCGAGTCGATCCAGGCGTGGCCCGACCAACAGGGTTTGGCCACCGTGATTGAGCAGTGCGGCTGGCGAGACGTTGAGTGGCGCAATCTGTCCGGCGGCATTGTCGCCCTACATCGGGCCCGGTCATGATCAATCTGGAGGCAACGGCCGTAACGGCACCGCCCGGGACAGTAGTGCTCGACGCGTACGCCGCTCGCAGCTGTCCAGTCAAGACCCAGAACGCCTTCAACCCCACTGTTGTCCTGCAGGCTCCAAGTGAGGGAGCGTCGGTCGAGGCCAACGAAGCACTCGCCGAGCTGTTCGACGGTGGTGCGCAATTCGAGGCGGCAGTGCTGGAGCAGCTGATCACCTCCTGCCGCGGACGAGTCGTCGATCTTCGGCCACTGTCCTCCAACACGCCCGAGGTGCAGGTCGAAGCCTGTCTCAGGGCCATGAGCTCCGGAGCTCAAGTGATCATCGGCGGCCGCCTGCCTGTTGATCTTTCCGGTCACCGGGTGGGCTCGCCTGATCTGTTGGTACGGAGCGTCGACACTGGCGACCGCTCACCCGCCTACCACCCGGTGGAAGTGAAGTGGCACAGAATTATCGTGCGATCGCGGCCGGCAGACGACAACGCCGAAGAACCGCGGATGCTGCGCTACTCGACTTTGACCGACCCCAGTGCTGGGGCAGCCTTCAGCATCTCAGGGTACGAGCTGCGGGTCGGCAGCCGAGCGTCTGACTTTCTTCAGCTGGCCCATTACCACCGCATGCTGGAAGCATGCGGGTTCGGCGCGCAGCCGGCGCTCGCGGGCATCATCGGGACCGATGAGCTTTTCGAAGCACCGGTAGTGGTCTGGGCCGATCTAGGAGAGCCGCAAGTGCGGACCTTCTCGCGCAGCAGCCCGGATGGCTGGCGGCTGCGCAACTTCCTCGAGCACTACGACTACGAGCACTCATTCCGGATGAAGATCGCGGCCGTTGCGCAGCAACAGACGGGTCGCCCCGACCGCGATCCGGAGCTGTTGGTCCGGCCCATCGTCAACAAGGAATGCCCGCGCTGTCAGTGGTGGGAGCACTGCCTTCCCCAGCTCGACCCCGATGACGTCAGCTTGCGCATCGATAAGAGCCCGCTGGATATGCGAGAAATTGCGACGCTGCGGCGCCACGGTATCGCATCCATCACCGATCTTGCTGCTGCCGATCTTGATCAGCTGCTGGAGTGGTACCTGCCCGAAGTCACTCATCGAGAGGGAGCGGAAGGCCGGATCAGGGTGGCAGCACGGCGGGCCCGGATGCTGCTGGAAGGCACTTCCTTTGATCGCGAAACCGCCGGACCGATCGAAATGCCGCAGGCCGACCTAGAGATCGATCTGGACATTGAGAGCTCGGCGGATGGCCGAATCTACCTGTGGGGATTCCTGGTCCAGCAGGCAGGTGACAAGGCCGCCGTCTACCACGAGTTCAGCCGGTTTGATGATCTTGACGATCGTAGCGAGGCGGCACTGGCTGCCGACGCGTTCACCTGGCTGCGCAGCGTCGTCGAATCCACCCCGTCGGTCGTTGTGTTCCACTACAGCGGCTACGAAGTCGCCAAGATCAGCGAGCTTGCGAACCGCGAACAGGACGAGTTGTTCGGTTGGGCGGCGGCGTACGCGGAGGAGCATTTCGTCGACCTACTCGAGATCGTCAAGGCGCACTACTTCGGGGTCAGCGGGCTCGGACTCAAACTGATGGCACGGCATGTGGGTTTCAGCTGGCGCGACGACGATCCAGGAGGGCTGAATTCGCAGCGGTGGTTCGCCGAGGCGGTACATGGTGAGACTGCTGAGTTGCGGGGGCGAGCCCGACGCCGGGTGCTGGAGTACAACGAGGACGACGTGATCGCCACCAGCCAGGTCAGAGCGTGGCTGCGAGCGCAGTGATCTCCCGGTCCAGGGTACGGCGGTGGGCGCGATCGATGACGGCATCGACAAGCTCCACCCCAACCGGTGGCTCCGCCAGCACCTCGGCCAGCTCGTCGGCGGTCTGTACCCGCCGGTAACCGATGGCTGCGGCGGTGGCCAAGGCCTCAAATTGCACTCCCACCGGGGTGCCGAACAGTCGCTCGAAGGCACCCATATGAGCAGGTAGCCCCTGCTCCAATGTTGCGAAGATGCTGCCGCCGTCATCGTTCGCGACCACCAGCCTGAGATCCGGCCGCGGCTCCTCGCGTCCGATCACCAGGCCAGTTGCGTCATGCAGGGCAGTCAGGTCACCGATCAGCGCATGGGTCGGTCGTTCCAGGGCGAGCGCAAGGCCGGCGGCGGTAGAGACATTGCCGTCGATCCCCGAGAGTCCTCGATTGGCATAGACCAGAGGAGGTGCCGGATTGACCGGCGCGAGGTCGAGATCGCGGATTGGGCTGGAGGAACCCGCGAAGAGGACATCGTCAGCGTCAAGAGCGGACCAAACGGCTGCCGCCAACCCCGGGCCAGTGAAGTACGGCTGCGCCGCCAGCAGGGCGTCGAGGCGCACCCGCACCACCCTGTCCGCGTCCCGCCAGGCTTCCAACCAGCCACGATCGCGCGGGTCCGGCAGCCTCACAGCATCCGTTACCAAGGAGGCAGCACGACCCGGGTCGATCCAGTCCGCATACGCAGAGACCACAACAAGCTCAATGTCGTCACGAGAGAGCAGCTGAGTGACCGGCCGGGACAGTGTCGGCCGGCCGAAGACCACGACACGCTCGATCTCCTCGGCAAGCGTCGATGAAAGCAGCAGCCGATACGTTGACAATGCTGCTTCACCGCAGCGCGCATTACTCGACGGCTCAGCAAAGAGGGGAACCGCGGCTTCAGCGGCAAGGTCAGCGACGCCGGCGCCTATATCGGGCCGGCAGTCTCCGGCGACGATCACCGTCTGAGCACCGTCGGAGAGTGCCATCGGTTCCGCGGGCGCATCCGATGAGGTGATCGTTAGTTCCGGAGCTGGCGGCGGCCAGGCAGATTCCGCCGGCACCAGCGGTTCACTGAACTCGACATTCAGCTGCACCGGCCCGGGCGTCCGGGTCCGTGACCCGGTGGCCGCCGTCACAATGCGGGCGATCTCGAAGCGCCAGGTCCGATGATCAAGAACCTCATCTGACAGGGCGGCGAAGCCACGCACCTGTCGACCGAACAGCTGATCTTGATCAGTAGTCTGGTTGGATCCGGTGTTGATCACTGAGCGTGGTCGACTGGCGGTGATCACGATCAACGGCACGTGTGCATGCCAGGCCTCCAGCACCGCCGGGTGCAGGTTCGCCGTCGCTGTGCCCGAGGTGGTCAGTACCGCG
>JAICEV010000284.1 GCA_025923975.1 Propionibacteriaceae bacterium | reverse complement strand
TGGACCGGAACCGCCCAACCACAATGAGTCGAACTATCCTGCACGATCTGCTGCGCGGAGAGCTGGGCTTCTCCGGGGTGGTGGTAAGCGACGCCCTGGACATGGTGGGCGCCTCCGGCTCGGTGGGGATGGCGGGGGCGGCTGTCGCCGCGTTGCGAGCCGGCTGCGATCTGCTCTGTCTTGGGACCGAGAACACCGAAACCCAGCTATCCGAAATCGAGCGGGCGGTGAACGACGCGGTCGCTGAGGGCACCCTTGCGTCCAACAGGGTGTGGGACGCAAGGAGCCGGGTGCGACAGCTCGCAGAGGACGTGAAAGTCGCGCGGCGGGCAGCCGGTGAGCCTCCTCGGTCCGAGCCAGGCTGGCCCGGAGGCGAGGCCGAGCTCATCCACACCTTGGATGTCCAACCTGGAGCATCGGACTGGCGGCGGAGGGCAGCGGGCCGATACACCCTCGTACGCCTTGAGGCAGATTCCAATATCGCCGTGGGTGCTACACCGTGGGGGCCGTTCCCCCCGCAGGCGGTGTGCGTCATTTCGCCGGATCGATCGACGCTGCCAGCCTTTCAACCTGGCCAACCAGTACTCGTTGTGGGACGCGACATCCACCAGCATCGGTTTGCGACAGAAGCTGTGGACTGGCTGCGCGCCCAGCATGTTGATGTATTAGTCGTCGACATGGGTTGGCCAGCAGCTGATCGCCGGTACGCCGACGTGGCCACCTTTGGTGCATCCCGTCTGATGGGTGATGTGCTGCTGAAGTGGCTGGCTTCGTCGGCGTAGTCCTTCAGTCCGATGACCTTGGGCGGCTGATGCGCGCCACTTCGGCATGGATCGTACGGAAGAGGGCCTCGTCAACCTCGAGTCCCGCACGCCGCAGAACCAGCACTGCCGCCCCAACCAGGCCATCCGAAACCGAAATCACCGAATCGCCGGTCGCCGGGGGAACAAGCTCGGCACGGAGGCTGGGTGGCGCAGCCAGCATGCCGCGGACGATGATGCTGCCGCCTACCACGACGGGACCTGGCAGATCCGGCGCGCGTACGGCAGAAAGCAGGTCAGCGAGCGCGGCCGACGCGGCAACGAGGATGGGGCGAGCAACCTGATCCTCATAGGCCGCGAATGCGAGAGGCGCAAACTCGGCCAAGGAAATCGGCGGCCGGGCATACAACGCCGAGACCAACTTCTGCAGCGCTCCGGCACGGCCGGCGACGGTCGTCGTTTCGGCCTCGATCCCCATCGCGTTCAGAACCAGGCCGGTCAGCGCAGTGTCTTGTGCTTGCCCATCGAGCGACGCGACCACGGCGCGGGCTACGGAATGTCCGATCCAGTAGCCGCCTCCGGCATCACCGAGTAGCCAACCCTTTCCACCCACGACCCGATCCAGCCGACCCCCGCGGATCCGGGCCGCCACAGTTCCCGTCCCTGCGATCAGGGCGTACCCATCCCGGGCGGCAGTCCCGGAGTGGAAGATGCCGAGCAGGTCGTGGTCAAGGACGACTTGCGGCACACCCATCGCAGCGAACCGAGCCGCTACCTGTTCTTTGAAAACGGGTGTTTTCTCTCCGGCCATCGCAATCAGGGCCAACGCGGGCGGATCTGAGGCAGCCAGGCCTGCGATGGCCTGCTCGGCCGCCAGGCAAATGGCATTCACGGCATCCCGGACGCCGGCCGCCGTTGGGTTACCGACGCCCGAGCGGCCGTAGCCGTACGCGTGACCCGCGCCGTCGAGTACGACCGCGCGGGTGCTGGTGCCACCGGCGTCCAGGGCCATAAAGCTGGGTTTCAGTTCGATCTCATCTGTTGCAGGGAGAAGAGCTAGACGCTAGCGTAATAGCGAATTTCAGGAGCTTCGAATTAGGGTGATAGTGATTCTCACGCCGGCGCGCGCTGCTCATACCCGAGAGCAGAACCCTGCAGTACAAGACCGCATCCGGTCCCTGCTGCCTGAAATGCCGTCTGCGGTAGCGCGAGTGGCCGCGTACCTGCTTGAGCATCCGCAGGCGCCGCTGACACTGTCCATCGGGGAGCTTGCCGAGCAAGCCGGCGCCTCGCCCGCGACCGTTACGCGTTTCTGCCGGACCATCGGCTACCCCGGGTACGTCGAGCTGCGTGTCGGCATCGCAACCGATGTCGGTCGCGGCGCCTCGCTCGACTCATGGACCGCGGAGATCGGAGGCGAGTTCGGCCCGGATGACTCCCCGGAGGACTTGCTGCGGATGCTGATCGGCAGTCACACGAAGGCGTTGCGGGAAGCGACGTCGGCGATCGATCTGGCCGTGATAACCGAGGTGTCGCGGCGGATCGCGCTGAGCTCACACGTCGACATCTACGGCGTTGTCGGCAGTGCGATGCTCGCCGATGAGCTGCAGGGCCGGCTCTACCGCATCGGGGTTCCGGCGTACGCCTGGTCGGAGGTCCACAGCGGTCTCACCAGTGCAGCCATCCAGGACTCGAACACGGTGGCGATCGGCATTTCGACCACCGGGCGAACTGAAGAGACGATCGAGATGTTGGCCTTGGCCGGTCGTGCAGGCGCGTTCACGGTGGCGATCACTAACGACCCAACCTCGCCGTTAGCTGAACGCGCCGACCGCAGCATTGTGACGTCGATCTATGAGCAGCTCCGGCAACCGGACGACCTGTCGGCCAAGCACGGCCAGCTTCTGGTGCTCGACCTGCTCTATCTGCTCGTTGCCCAGGAGAACTTCGACCGGTCGAGCGCCAAGCTGGCGGCCTCCGCTCGTGCCGTGGCCTCGCACCGTCGGCCTCGCCGCACGCCGCCACGTGCGGCCGGTGTACTGCGCGACGGGAGCACTACCAGTGCGCAGCCGACAGGCTCAGGGCGCATACCGAGTGAGAAGGCCGACCGATGACGAGAAGCGCCGTTGCGCCCGTGGTGAGCGATTTCGCAAACGAGGTGAGCCAGAGACTCGAGCATCTTGTGAATCTGGCCGCTGACGGAGGCTTGGACGCCGCGATCAGTCTGATGACCCGAGCGATTGAGACCGGTGCGGTGATTCATGCGTTCGGGACGGGCCATTCGGAGGCGTTTGCGATGGAGATCGCGGGCCGGGCCGGCGGGCTGATCCCGACGAACAAGATTGCACTCCGCGATCTCGTGTTGCGTGGCCGCCTGGGGGCGGATTCCCTGTCGGGATCGAGCCTCGAACGCAATCCCGACATCGTTGCCGAGTTATGGGAAATCTCGCCGATCCATCCCGGGGACGTCTTCCTCATCGCCTCGAACTCCGGTGTCAACGGGTCGGTGGTGGGCATGGCTCTGGTGGCCAAGGAGAAAGGCCATGACGTCATTGCAGTGACATCGCTCCAGCACACCGCACAGGTGCAGCCCAAGCATCCCAGCGGTCTGCGGCTGTCAGAGATCGCCGACGTGGTGATCGACAATCTGGCGCCGTACGGCGACGCAACTCTTGCACTGCCGGGAGGCGTTGCCGTTGGCTCGGTCTCGTCGATCACGAGCGCGTTCATCGCCCAATTGCTGACCATCGGTGTCGCCGAGCGGATGAACGGTGACGGCCGAGTGCCGCCGCTCTACCTGTCGGCCAATATCCCCGGCGGCGACGAGCACAACCGCGCGCTTGAGAAGAAGTACGAGGGTCGGATCCGGCGCGTCACCTGAGACCGGACGGCCGAGCAGTCAGAGTTACAGCAAGGAACTCACGAGAACCAACAGGGATCAATCGAAAGGGACATCACATGGGCATCTACGCCAAGCCGCTGGCACGACGGGATTTCCTCCGCGGCTCACTAGCCGCTGCAGCTTTGGCCGCCACCGGGACGCTCGGGGCCTGCGCCACCTCGGGTACAGGCACCAGCTCACAGACGAGCTCGGCCCCCCCAGCGGGTCAGGTGAGCGACACCAACCCCTTTGGGGTTGAGTCGGGCTCGACGGTTGAGGCCGTGATCTTCAAAGGCGGATACGGCATCGACTATGCGGAGTTCGCCGGCAAGCAAGTCGAGGCCAAGCAGTCCGGTGTGACAGTGAAGGTCACTCCTGTCACCAAGGTCGCCCAGTCACTGCAGCCCCGGTTCGTTGCAGGCAACCCGCCGGATGTTATCGATAACAGCGGTGCCGGCCTGATCGGCGTCAATACGATCCGCGACCAACTGGCGGAATTGAACGACGTCATTGAGGCCAAGAACTACGAAGGCACGGTGATCAAGGACACGCTCTACCAGGGCGTCACCGAGCCGGGAACGTTCGACGGCAAGTTCATTGTGCTGAACTACGCCCTCAGCGTGTATGCGATCTGGTACTCGGCCTCACTCTTCGAGCAGAACGGCTGGACCGTACCGAAGACCTACGACGAGATGCTGGCTCTCGGCGAGGAGGCCAAGGGCAAGGGCAAGTATCTGCTCGGGTGGGGCAAGGAGGCCGCCACCTACTACCAGACGCTGGCCATCAGCTCCGCAATCAAAGAGGGCGGTGACGAGGTACGGCTGGCGCTGGACAATCTCAAGCCCGGCTGCTGGTCGCTCCCTCCGATTCAGGACGTCTTCAACGGATTGAAAAAGATCATCGACGCCGGCTATATGAAGCCGGGCGGGTCGGGGACCGTGTTTACCGCCGCCCAGGCCCAGTGGAGCGAGGCTGAGGAGTTCATCCTCTATCCGTCGGGCAGCTGGATCGAGAACGAGATGAAGGACCAGACCAAGTCGGGGTTCAAGATGACCGGTGCGCCTGAGCCCACCGTGACGAGTAACTCCAAGCTGCCGTGGGAGGCGCTGCACTCGACTGCTGGCGAGGGCTACATCGTCCCGTCGCAGGGCAAGAATGTCGCCGGTGGCAAGGAGTTCCTGCGCGCGATGCTTTCCCAGGAGGCCGCGGTGAACTTCGCCAAGACGAAGCTGGCCTCGACCATCGTCAAGGGCACTGTGCCACCGGACGGGTTCGGGTCGACGGCGCTCCAATCCCAGATCCAGATGCTAGAGGCAGCAGGGTCGAACGTGTTCTCATGGACCGTCCTGAATCCTGCCGACCTTTATGGCATGAACACCGATCAGCTCGTG
>JAICEV010000283.1 GCA_025923975.1 Propionibacteriaceae bacterium | reverse complement strand
GAGTTGCTGATCAGCGACGCACGTACCGCGCTTGAGGAAGGAGCAGACATCGATCGGCTGCGCGCCCTCACCGGAGAGTTGCACCAGATGCTGCAGTCCTTGGCTGCTTCCGCACGGGCTGGAGCCACAGCTGGTGCCACCAGTGGTTCGCCGGAAAGCGCGCGCGGCGAACCGGGCGATGACTCCGACGACGTGATCGACGCCGAGTTCACGACACGCTGATCTGTCATGTCCGAGCAGCAGATTCACGAGCAGAAGCAGACCTCGGAACAGCAAACGCCAGAGCCTGACCCTCTGGAGGAAGCCCGAGCGCGGATTGCCGATCTGGAAGATCGCTGGCGACGTACCGCTGCGGAATTGGACAACTTCCGCAAACGATGCGCCAAGGACCTGGTACGGGCCCGACAGCAGGAGAGAGCGAGAACCGCCGCCGGCTGGCTGCCGGTAATCGATAACCTGGAGCGCGCCCTGGAGCATGCCTCGTCCGATCCGGAGCACATCGTCGAGGGGGTACGCGCAGTGCATCAGCAGGCGGTCTCTGTGCTTGCTGACCTCGGGTTCCCCAGGCGCGATGACACCGGCCGGCCTTTCGACCCAGCCCTGCACGAGGCGGTCGGCACCATTGCCGACAAGGAGCTCGTGCCAGGCACGGTGGCCCACGTCGTGCGTCCGGGTTACGGATCGGACGATGACATTCTTCGTCATGCAGCCGTGGTGGTGGCCACCAGGAGCGATTGATGGCCCGGGACTTCTACGAGGTCCTGGGCGTCTCCAGGAATGCCGACCAGTCAGAAATTCAGCGGGCCTATCGCAGACTGGCTCGGCACCATCACCCGGATGTCAATAAGGACCCGTCCGCTGAGACCCGATTCAAAGAGATCTCCGAGGCGTACGACGTGCTTTCCGATCCTGATCTTCGCAAGCGGTACGACGCGTTCGGGGAAGATTTCCGTCGGGTACCACCGGACGTGGATCCCGAAGCCTGGCGGCAGGCCCGTGCCTACGCGGGGGCGGGCGCGGGTGGCCCGGGACCGGGAGGGCCGTGGCCGGGAGGAGGTGGCGTCAGGTACACCGATGTCGGAGAGGACATCGACCTGGAGGACCTGCTCGGCGGAATCTTTGGGGGTGGCCGCCGGACGACCTGGGCCGGTCCGATGCCCGGTTCCGATCAGGAGGTCGAGGCGGAGATCACCCTCGAGGAGGCCTACCGCGGCACACAACGGAGCCTGACCATCACCGGACCAGATGGCCAGCGCACCCTCGATATCAACATCCCTGCCGGCGTAATCGATGGGCAGCGGATCCGGCTGCGCGGGCAGGGCGGCCGAGGTAGCGGCGGAGGGCAATCCGGCGACCTGTATCTGATCGTCCGGATTGCGCCGCACCCGCGCTATCGAGTGTCCGGTCGGGACGTGTCTGGGCCGGTTGCACTCACTCCGTGGGAAGGCGCCCTCGGGGCGGCGGTCCGCGTCGACACACCTGCGGGTCCCACAACGGTCAACGTGCCTGCTGGCACGTCGAGCGGGCGGCGGCTTCGCCTGAAGGGTCGTGGAATACCGAACCGCCGCGGTGAACCGGGTGACTTCTTCGCGGAGGCGCAGATCAAAGTGCCGACATCCCTGTCGACGGAGGAGAGGCGGCTTTTCTCCGAACTTCAAGAGCGTTCCACTTTCAATCCGAGGGATTCGCGATGACTGAGCGTAGGTACGCGCTGGCCCGCCCGTTTCTGCTGAGCCTGGACAGTTATGCACACATCACCGGCGTGCATCCTGATCTGGTACGCCGCTTCATCGCTCTGGGGCTGCTCGAGATGACTCGGGACGCGCAAGGCGGCCTCTGGTTCGAGCCATCCCAGGTGTCCGCAATGGCCAGAATCCTGCGGCTGCATAGAGAACTGAACCTCAACTACGCCTCGCTGGGCTTGATCATCGACCTGCTCGACCGGATCGCGCAGCTCGAGAGGACGCAACGGCATCCGGCTGCCAGAGGAGAAGATCGATGGACCTGAATCGCTTGACGCAGAAGTCGCAGGAATCATTGCACGACGCCCAGACCAAGGCGCTCCGCTTCGGTCATACGGAGGTGGATGGCGAGCACCTGCTGCTGGCGTTGCTTGACCAAAGCGATGGGCTGGTCGGGCCGCTGCTGGCCCGCGCTGGGGCGGATCCGGACCGGTTGCGTGAGGATGTGGAGGCTGAGCTGCAGCGCCGACCTCGCGTTTCCGGTCCGGGTGCGGCGCCCGGTCAGGTGTTCGTCACCCAACGGCTCTCACGGCTGATCGAGGCCGCTACTCGCGAGGCCCGCCGGCTCAAGGACGAGTACGTCTCCGTGGAACACCTGGTGGCCGCTCTTATCGATGAGGGCTCGTCATCAGCGTCAGGGAGGCTGTTGCAGCAGCACGGCCTCAGCCGCAACGGTTTCCTGTCTGCACTGACCGAGATCAGGGGACACCAACGGGTCACGTCTGCCACGCCGGAGGGGACGTACGAGGCGCTCAGCAAATACGGTCGCGACCTGGTCGCTGAGGCGGCCGCGGGGAGACTGGAGCCGGTGATCGGTCGCGACTCCGAGATCCGCCGAACGATCCAAATTCTGTCTCGTAAGACGAAGAACAACCCGGTGCTGATCGGTGAGCCGGGCGTTGGCAAGACCGCGATTGTGGAAGGCCTCGCCCAGCGGATCAATAACGGAGACGTGCCTGAGGGGTTGCGCGACAAGACGATTTTCGCCTTGGACATCAGTGCGCTGGTCGCGGGGGCGAAGTACCGCGGTGAGTTTGAGGAGCGGCTCAAGGCAGTTCTCAACGAGGTGAGCAGCGCCGAAGGCCGGATCTTGCTTTTCGTCGATGAAGTGCACACTGTCGTCGGTGCTGGCGCGGCGGAAGGCGCCATGGATGCCGGCAACATGCTCAAGCCGATGCTGGCCCGCGGCGAGCTCCACATGATCGGCGCGACAACCCTCGATGAATATCGCACCCACATTGAGAAGGACGCGGCTTTGGAGCGCCGGTTCCAGCCGGTGCTCGTGGATGAACCGAGTGTCGAGGATGCCTTGTCGATCTTGCGTGGGCTGCGGGAGCGCCTCGAGGTGTTCCATGGCGTCAAGATCCTTGACAGCGCCCTGGTTGCTGCCGTAACGCTGAGCCACCGTTACATTTCTGACCGCTATCTGCCGGACAAGGCAATTGATCTTGTCGATGAGGCGTGCGCCATGCTGCGTACCGAGATTGATTCCATGCCTGCCGAGCTTGACGAGTTGACGCGGCGGGTGACCCGGATGGAGATCGAGGAAGCGGCACTGGCACAGGAGGAGGACGCTGCCAGCGAGACCCGGCTGGAGGACCTGCGTCGGGAACTCGGGGACCTACGGGCCGAGGCCGATGCCATGCGTGCACGCTGGGAGGCTGAGCGGCAGTCGCTCCGGGAAGTGCAGTCCTTGCGCGAGGAGCTGGAGCAGGTCAGGCACGAGGCCGAGCAGGCTGAGCGGGACTATGACTTGAACCGGGCCGCATCGCTGAGGCACGGCAAGATCCCGGAGCTGCTCCGGCGGCTGGAGGCCGCGGAGGCACGACTGGCCAGCAAACAAGGAGATCATCGGCTGCTGCGAGAGGTCGTAACTGCCGATGAGATAGCCGCCATCGTGTCGCGGTGGACCGGAATTCCGGTGACCCGGCTGCAAGAGGGAGAGCGCGAGAAGCTGCTCCGCATCGACGAGGTGCTGCACGAGCGAGTGATCGGCCAGGATGAGGCGGTTCAGTTGGTAGCTGACGCGATTATCCGGGCGCGGTCCGGCATCAAGGATCCGCGCCGACCAATCGGCTCGTTCATCTTCCTCGGCCCGACCGGTGTCGGGAAGACCGAGCTTGCCAAGTCTCTGGCGGCTGCCTTGTTCGACACCGAGGAGAACATGGTCCGCATCGACATGAGCGAGTACCAGGAGCGGCACACGGTGAGTCGGCTGGTCGGCGCCCCTCCCGGGTATATCGGTTACGAGGAGGGTGGCCAGCTCACCGAGGCGGTACGCCGCAAGCCTTACTCGGTGATCTTGCTCGACGAGATCGAGAAGGCTCATGTCGATGTGTTCAACACCTTGCTGCAGGTCCTCGACGACGGCCGACTTACCGACTCTCACGGGCGTACAGTCGACTTCCGCAACACCGTGGTGATCATGACCTCAAACATCGGATCAGAGTTCCTGATGCAAGGGGTGACGGCGGAGGGAGAAATCACCGAAGATGCCCGGCGCCTGGTACTCGGTGCACTGCGCACCCACTTCCCACCAGAGTTCTTGAATCGGGTCGACGACATCGTGCTGTTCAAGCCGCTCACGCTGGGCGAGATCGAGCTGATCGTCGACCTTCTCCTCAATGATCTTCGAGCCCGGCTCGCGGAGCGTCGGATCACGCTGGTCGTCACCGAACCTGCGCTGCGGTTCATTGCCGAGCAAGGCTTTGATCCTTCGTACGGTGCCCGACCGCTGCGGCGCTTCATTGCTCGCGAGGTGGAGACGAGGGTCGGGCGGGCGCTGCTGCGGGGTGATCTTCCAGAGGGTGGAGAGGTCTTTGTTGATCTTGTGGACGGTGAGCTTATCGTGATACCTCGGAGCGGTCCGCCGGAGGAGAGGGAAGCGGCATGAGTAGCGCGGGCGTCGAGGACTCGACCCAGGTTGTCGTGTGCTCGAACTGTCAGACCAAGAACCGCGTTCCCTCTGTAGCTCATGGCGTACCCCGCTGCGGGAAATGCCATGCATCACTGCCCTGGATCGTGAACGGGTCCGACGCAGACTTCACTGATGTTGTCGAGGCCTCGACCGTCCCAGTGCTAGTTGACATGTGGGCGCCTTGGTGCGCTCCCTGCCGGATGGTGAGTCCGGTGCTCGAGCAACTTGCCGGGGAGTTCGCAGGACGGCTGAAGCTGGTCAAGATCAACGCCGACGAGGCGCCGGAACTGAGTCAGCGGTTTGAGGTGTTGGCGATCCCGACTCTCTTGCTTGTGGTCCGTGGGAAAGTGATCGATAAGCAGGTGGGGGCTGCTCCGGCTTCGGT
>JAICEV010000282.1 GCA_025923975.1 Propionibacteriaceae bacterium | reverse complement strand
TCACCGGTATCCGATGTGATGACCAATGAGGTGCTCACGTGTCGACCGGGCGAGTCGGTGCAATCGCTCATGAGCACCATGACCGATCAGCGGATTCGACATCTGCCTGTCGTTGATGATCTTGGACGGTTGGCCGGAATCGTCAGCATCGGCGATGTCGTGAAGGCACACATCGATCAAATTGAGTTCGAGCGCGATCAGTTGGAGGGCTACGTCTCACACAGCTGAGCTGGTAGCTGACCAGCCCAACAGCCAACCAACCCGCTGTCAGAAGTTGATCATGTGGCCGGAGACGCCGTGGGCCACTTCCTTGAGCGCCTCCGACAGGGTGGGGTGCGCATGCACATTGCGCGTCACCTCTTCCGCCGTCAGATCCCATAGCTGCGCCAGCGTCAGCTCGGGTAGCAATTCGGTGACATCGGGCCCGATCATGTGCAGACCTAGAATCTCGCCGTACTTTGCGTCGGCGACGATCTTGACGAAGCCTGTTGCCTCCCCCAGCCCATGGGCTTTGCCGTTGGCCGTGAAGGGGAACTTGGCGGTCTTGACGTCGTAGCCTTTGTCCTTTGCCTGCTGCTCGGAGTAGCCGAATGAACCGATCTGCGGCTGGCAGTACGTGGCTCGGGGGATCATGTCGTAGTCGAGCGGCATGGTTTCCGCGCCGGCGATGGTCTCCGCCGCGACCACTCCCTGCGCCTCGGCGGTGTGCGCCAGCAGCAGTTTGCCGGTGCAGTCCCCAATCGCATAGATGTGCGGCACGTTAGTGCGCATGTAGTCGTCGATCTCGATCGCACCGCGCTCGGTGAGCTTCACGCCGGTGTTCTCCAGCCCATAGCCCTCGGTGCGGGGTGCGAACCCGATCGCCTGCAGCACTTTGTCAGTTTCGATAATCCTGGTGTCGCCGCCCTTGGTCGGTGAGACGGTGACCTTGACCTTGTCGCCCGAGTCGTCGATCGCCTCGACCTTGGTACCGGCGAGCACCGTTACGCCGAGCTTCTTGTAGGCCTTGGCGAGTTCGGTGGAGACCTCCGGCTCCTCCAGCGGCACCACGCGATCCAAGAACTCCACGAGCGTGACCTGTACGCCGTAGTTCGCCATGACGTAGGCAAACTCCACGCCTATTGCACCTGCGCCTGCTATCACGATTGATTCCGGGAGGCTGTCAGTCATGATCAACTCTTCGTAGGTGACCACGCGTTCACTTAGCGAGGTTCCCGGGAGCAGCCGCGTCGTCGCTCCGGTGGCGATGATCACGTTGTCGAAGGTGACCGTCTCGGTCCCCTTCGGACCCTCGACGCTGAACGTGTGGTCGCCGGTGAAGGTGGCCCAGCCGTCAATCTCGGTGATCTTGTTCTTCTTCATCAAGAAGTGCACGCCCTTGGCCATCCGATCGGCCGTGGTACGGCTGCGCTTCCACGCCACTCCGAAATCGAACGTCACGTCGCCGCTGATCCCGAAGACGTCTGCCTCGTGATTGAAGATGTGAGCGATCTCAGCGTTCCGCAGCAGCGACTTCGTCGGAATGCAGCCGACGTTGTTGCAGACACCGCCCCAGTACTTCAGCTCGATGATTCCGGTCTTGAAGCCTAATTGGGCGGCGCGGATGGCGGCGACATAGCCGCCCGGTCCAGCGCCCAGCATGACGACCTCGAAGTGTGCACTCATGGCCCAACTTTAGGCCCCCGCTTGGGGGTCGGCCGTGGGCCTGCTATGGTCGTGGCCCGTCACCGAACGACTATCTCAGGTGGCCGATCCTCCCAACTTGGCATCAAATCGGCGAGTTGAGCCCGAACTATCTCATATATGAGTTATCGTGCCTGAGTGTCCAACATGACTGAAACGTACCTGGACCGGATCGGGGGCTTGATCCGGGATGCGCGCAAGCATCGTGGCCTGACGCAGACCCAACTTGCTGATGTTCTCGGCACCAGTCAGAGCGCGGTGCATCGCATCGAAGCCGGGAACCAAAACCTCAGTCTGGAGATGGTGAGCCGCATCGCCGAGGCGCTCGACTCGCCGCTGATCTCCGTTGGCAGCGGACCGCAACACCTCCGCGTCCAGGGTGGGGCCAACCTGACCGGCACGATCGAGGTGCGGTCATCGAAAAACGCCGCCGTCGCGTTGCTGTGCGCGTCCCTGCTTAACCGCGGTCGCACAGTCATTCGCGGCATTGCCAAGATCGAAGAGGTCAACCGGATCCTCGAAGTGCTCACCAGCATTGGAGTCCGAGCAACCTGGTCGGCAGACCACAATGATCTTGAGCTGGTACGGCCAGCAGAGCTGTCCCTCGACGAGATGGATCTCGAGGCGGCACGGCGTACCCGCTCGGTGATCATGTTCCTCGGCCCGCTGCTGCACTCCTACACAGAATTCAAGCTGCCGTACGCCGGAGGGTGCGATATCGGCAGGCGCACCATCGAGCCGCATCTGCAGGTGCTCAGGCGATTTGGGCTTCATGTGAACTCGACTGACGGCTTCTACCACTGCACCGTCAATCCATCGGTCGAGCCGCCGCGACCAATCACACTCACCGAACGTGGCGACACGGTTACCGAGAACGCCCTCCTTGCCGCGGCGCTGGCGCCGGGGGTGACGGTGCTGCGTAATGCCAGCCCGAACTACATGGTTCAAGACCTCTGCGTCTTCTTGACCCACCTGGGAGTCGAGATCGACGGCATCGGAACGACCACGCTGCGCGTCCATGGCGTCGAGAGCATCAACACCGATGTGGAGTTCGCCCCGTCGGAAGATCCCATCGAGGCGATGAGCCTGCTCACCGCCGCGATCGTCACTCAGTCACATCTGACCATTGAACGCACACCGATCGAGTTCCTGGAAATCGAGCTTGCGATCTTGGAGGAGATGGGCCTGGACTTCTCCCTCGGTGACGAGTACTTGGCCGCAAATGGCCACGCCCGGCTGGTGGATCTGACCGTACGGCCGTCAGAGCTGCGCTCCCCTATCGACAAGATTCACCCAATGCCGTTCCCCGGTCTGAACATCGACAACCTGCCATTCTTCGCAGTGATCGCGGCGACAGCTCACGGCAAGACCATCATCCACGACTGGGTGTATGAGAACCGGGCGATCTACCTCACCGAGCTCAACCGGCTCGGGGCACGGGTGCAGCTGCTCGATCCCCATCGCGTCATCGTTGAGGGTCCCACCCGCTGGCGGGGTCAGCAGGTGGTCTGTCCACCCGCGC
Source organism: Propionibacteriaceae bacterium (assembly GCA_025923975.1). Lineage (GTDB taxonomy): Bacteria > Actinomycetota > Actinomycetes > Propionibacteriales > Propionibacteriaceae > Microlunatus. The sequence goes on along the minus strand of JAICEV010000282.1, from coordinate 1,842 downwards.
TACGACCAGCGGTGTGCATCCTCCTCGGCATGCTCGCGGCGCGCGGAGAGTCGATGTTGCGAGACGTCTACGTCATCAACCGGGGTTATGAGGACCTGGCCAACAGGCTCAATGCCCTCGGCGCCAACATCGAGGTCTTCCGAGACTAAACGCCGGTCGGAGACCGGGCTTAGCGGAGTCGGATCGCTTCGAAGGTGTGACTGGGATGAATCAGCTCTTCCTGGGCGGTGATCAGCGCCAGTTCGGCACGACCGGAGGCAGCCGTGGCTGCGAGCAGCCCATAGATCACCGCTGCGGTATGCGCCAGTGCTTTCGACACATCCTGCATTTCCAGCAGGCTGGCCAGGAAGGTGGCAGCCGTGACATCCCCGCTTCCAGTGAAGGTTTGAGGTAGCCGCGGCGTCGTCACCAGCCATGCACCCTCGGCGCCGACTGCGACCATCTCAATGGTTCCGGGCTGCGCATCCTCGCGTACCACGCTGGTGATCAGCACCACTTCCGGACCAAGGCTGCGCGCAGCATCGGCGGCGTCTAACACCTCATCCAGTTTCGACGCCGGCAGACCTGTCAATGAGGTGAGCTCGAACTGGTTGGGAGTGATGATCTGGGCGGCAGGCACGACCTGCTGCCGCATCAGCTCGGGAATACCCGGCCGGACGTAGTAGCCGCGGTCCGCATCTCCCAGCACCGGGTCACAGCAATAGATGGCAGCCGGATTGCGCAGCTTGACCAACGCCACCGCGTCCAAGATCATCGCGCCGATATCCTCGCCGCCCTGGTAGCCCGACAGCACCGCATCGACTTCGCCAAGGACGCCACGCTCATCGATACCGCGCACCACATCGCGGAGATCCGCCGCCCTCAGAAGCGGCCCCCGCCAGGCTCCATAGCCCGTGTGGTTGGAGAAGTGCACCGTAATCACCGGCCACACCTCTACACCCATCCTCATCAATGGAAACGTGACGGCGCTGTTGCCGACGTGGCCGTACGCGACCGAGGACTGAATCGACAGGATCGTCGTCACGCGGTCATATTGCTCGCTTGGTCAGCGGCCAATGGCATCACATCCCGCACTTCGGACACTGATTTGAGCATCTGCAGCACGTTTTGGCCGTCCACTTTAGAGTGGTGCTCATGTCATCCGGAGTCGAGGACAACCGCGCACGCGACGCTTCGCTCCCGACCGTGACATTGCCGCAAGCCAGCGAAACTCCGCACGCTGCGGGGCGCCACGAGCATGAACACCACCACCATCACATCCTCCTCGAGCCTGAGGAAGACCGTTGGCGCTGGCGTCGCAGGATCAGGGAGGATAAGCGGAAACTCGCCGTCTATCGCATTGCCGTTGGCCTCCTCGGCCTAATGCTCATCGCGCTCGGCTTCGTCAGCGGCCCGATCCCTGGACCGGGCGGCATTCCGCTGATCTTGCTCGGCCTAGCCGTTTGGTCCAGCGAGTTCGAGTGGGCCCATCAGGTGATGCAATGGTTCAAACGCGAGCTGCATCGCTACGGCACCTGGTCCACGGCCAAGAAGATCCTTTTCTGGGTGGCGTTCTTCAGCTGTTGCGGAATCCTTGGGTATCTCTACTTGCTGCTGACCGGCATCCCGGGATGGTTGCCCGGTTCCGTCGACGTGATCTTGCAGCGACTGCCTGGGCTCTGACGGAGCATTGCTCGCTCCGTCCGCACGGGCACAATGAGCGCATGAGGGCCGCTGACTATGCGTTCTTCGACGTGCCCTTCGCGGCCTTCGCGCATCGCGGCGGAGCAACCTACGAGCCGAACCGCTATCGCGAAAACAGCCTGCATGCATTCAAGGAGGCGGTCGCCCTCGGATACCGCT
>JAICEV010000281.1 GCA_025923975.1 Propionibacteriaceae bacterium | reverse complement strand
TCACGTGCAGCCAGGCCGTCCACTCATGCGCCAAGAGGAAGAGCACGCTGTCGTCACGCCGCTCGAACTGTTCTTCGACCTGGTTTTCGTGTTCGCGCTGACCCAGGTCACAGCGTTCATGGCTGACGAGCTGAGTTGGCGGGGGATCCTCCGCGGCGTGCTGGTGCTGATGCTGTTGTGGTGGGCGTGGACGGGGTACGCCTGGCTGGCCAATGTCGCCAGCGCCGAGGAACGACCCATCAAGCTGGCCATTCTCGCTGGCATGGCAGCGATGTTCGTGCTGGCGCTCTGCATCCCGGAGGCCTTCGACGACCTGCCCGGCGGATTGTCCGGACCGGTCGTAGTCGCCGTGTGTTACCTGCTCTTTCGCACCATGCATCTCCTTATGTTCATGATCATTTCTCGGGAGGATGCCGGGCTACGGAAACAAGTGCTCCGGTTCGCGCTCAGCGTCGTCGCAAGCAGCGTGCTGCTGCTGATCGCGTCGGAGTTCGAGGGATGGCTGCAGACGGGCCTGTGGATGCTGGCGTTGCTCGCCGACTACGTGGGGACCGCCCTGGGTGGCTTCAGAGGTTGGCGGCTGCCATCGCCGGGACATTTTTCTGAACGACATGGCTTGATCATCATCGTTGCGCTCGGCGAATCAATCGTCGCCATTGGTGTCGGAGTGGCCCAGGAGCCCATCACCTGGGTCATCATCGCAGCCTCAGTGCTGGGCCTGCTCTTGGCGTCGGCGATGTGGTGGGCCTACTTCGACGTGAGTGCCTTGCTCGGCGAGCATGCGCTGGTTAACGAGCCGCCGGAAACCCGGGCGCGGCTGGCGCGCAATGCGTACTCCTATTCACACCTGCCGCTTTTGCTTGGAGTCGTCTTGGTCGCTTTCGGGCTGAAGGAGGTGTTGCTGTACGTCAGCGACAGCAGTCACCACAGCCTTACCGATTCCTTGCCCCGGGTTGCGCTGGCCGCCCTAGTGGGCGGCGTAGTCCTGTATCTACTGGGTCATGTGATCTTCAAGTGGCTTACCGTGCACGACATCTCAGTCGTGCGTCTGGCGGCCGCGGGCGTACTGCTGGCAGCCATTCCGTTGATTGTGGCGCTGCCGGCGCTGATTCAACTGGCTGTTGTGGCGTTCATCGTCACCTGCGCCATGGTGGTTGAGTCAGTGTTGTTCGCGGAAGCCCGGCGCAAGGTCCGAGCCGAGCTGGCTAAGCACTGACGCGGGCATCACCCTGATCAGGCGAAGGCGTCCTTCCCGGTCAATGCCTGACCGATCACCAGTTGGTGAACCTCCGAGGTTCCTTCGTAGGTGAGGACCGACTCCAAGTTATTGGCGTGACGCATGATCGGATACTCCAAGGTGATCCCGTTGGCGCCGAGGATGGTCCGGCATTCCCGGGCGATGGCCAGCGCTTCGCGTACATTGTTGAGCTTGCCCAGGCTGACCTGCTCCGGCTTCAGTCGATGATCATCTTTAAGACGCCCGAGGTGCAGCGCCAACAGGAAGCCTTTCTGAAGCTCCAGCGTCATGTCTGCCAGCTTCGCCTGGGTCAACTGCAGGGAGGCAAGTGGGCGGTCGAACACCTCCCGGGAGATCGCGTAGTCGATCGACGTCTCCAAGCAGTCCCGCGCTGCGCCGAGGACACCGAAGACGATGCCGAAGCGCGCCTCGTTCAGGCAGGACAGTGGGCCGCGCAAGCCGGTCACCTCTGGAAGCACCGAATCACTTGGCAGGTGGACGTCCTCGAGCACCAGCTCGGAGGTGATAGAGGCGCGTAGCGACAGCTTCTTGGCGATCTTGGGGGCGGAGAAGCCAGGCGTGTCCGTGGGGACAACGAAGCCCTTGATCCCGTCGTCAGTCTGAGCCCACACGATCGCTACATCGGCGACAGATCCATTGGTGATCCACATCTTGGTTCCGTTGATCACCCAATCTTCGCCATCCCGCTTGGCGCGGGTCCGCATACCGGCTGGGTTGGATCCGAAGTCGGCTTCGGTCAGTCCAAAGCAGCCGATGGCCTCACCAGTGGCCATCCGCGGCAGCCAGGCGGTTTTCTGCTCCTCGCTTCCGAACCTCCAGATTGCGAACATCGCAAGTGATCCTTGAACCGACACCATGCTGCGTACGCCGGAGTCGCCAGCCTCGAGCTCGAGACAGGCCAGCCCGTAGGAGACGGCATTGGCGCCGGCGCAGCCATAGCCCTCCAGGTGCATGCCGAGCAGTCCCAGGCCACCGGCCTCGCGCATCAAATCAAGATCAAGATCACCCCGTTCGTACCAGTCGGCGATATTCGGCTTGACTCGCTGCTCCACCCATTCCCGGACAGTTGTCTGGATATCGCGTTCTTCCTCGGTGAGAAGATGATCAATGTCAAGCAGCGCAAGTGGTCCGGTTCGGCTCATCGATTACTCTCCATCCCTGCGGGCGAGTTGATGTTCACTAACCTCAGCCCGGCTTTCTCAATTTCATCCTCACTCAGCAGCACATGCTCGGCCGCGGCACCCAACGGTACGAAGCTGTCCTGGCTGGCCACCCGCTGAATGGGACCGGTGAAGCCGCCCTCGACCAGGGCGGTCACAACACCCTCACCCACGCCTCCACTGTGCCGCGTTTCGTCGACCACGAGGACTCTGCCCGCTGCGCGGGCTGCCGCGAGTATGTCCTCGACCGGAAGTGGCGAAAGCCAGCGCAGGTCGACCACATCTGCGACGACGCCCGCGGCCGCAAGTCGGCGAGCCACCCGAAGGCTCATCGGCACTCCATTGCCAAAGCTGATCATGGTCAGCGCTGCCGATCCGCTCCCATAACTGCGCGCGCGACCGATCGGCACGTGCTCTTCATGATCGACAGCCAGCCAGCCATGGTCGCCTGCCTCGTAGAGGTCCCGCCGGTGGTATAGCGCGATCGGCTCTAGGAAGACTGACAGCGTTGAGTCGGCGATGGCAGCCGCGACACAGGTCCGCAACATGGCAGCCGCGTCGTCAGCGCGCGCCGGGCATGCCACCACTAACCCGGGAATGTCGCGCAGCACCGCCACCGAGTCGTCGTTGTGGAAGTGACCTCCGAAGCCTTTCTGGTAACCAAGGCCAGCGATCCGTACCACCATCGGGTTAGCGAAGCGTCCGCGGGAGAAGAACGGCAGGGTGGCACCCTCGCCGCGGAGTTGATCTTCAGCATTGTGCAGGTAGGCGAGGTACTGCACCTCGGGAATGGGGATCAGGCCGGCGAGCCCAGCGCCTAGCCCAAGGCCGAGGATGGACTGCTCATCGAGCAGGGTGTCGAAGACTCGGGCGGCGCCATACTTGCGGGCCAGACGTGTAGTAACACCGTAGACCCCTCCCTTGACGCCAACGTCCTCACCGAAAACGATTACTTGGCGATTCGCGGCCAGCAGCTGGTCGAGGGTGGCATTGATCGACTCGGCGAGCGTACGCGGCTTAGCCTTGTCCGCGCGCTGAGCGGGGCTGAGCGCCTGAACAGCCTCGGCGACTCGGGCCGGATGGTGGGGCGCGATCGGCGCCATTACCTCTGCCGCCGAGCGGAGTCGTGGCTTGTGCTTGAGCTGTTCAGCCTCCTGGTCAATCTCTTGGCGGATGCTGTCGTAGCAAGCGATGACGTCGGCCACACTCGTGCCCATGGCGCGCAGGCAGGATGCGGTTGCCAGTAGTGGATCACGCGCATAGTCAGCTTCGATGTCGCGCGGTTTGCGATAGCTGATCTCCGCATCGCTGCCGGCGTGGCCTCCGAAGCGTACGGTCCGCAGATGAAGGAAAACTGGTCGTCGCTGCTTGCGTACGACCTCGACCGCTTTGCTGATCACCGGCCAGGCAGCCACTGGATCAGAGCCGTCGGCGAAGACGTACGTCAGCCCCGGTCGAGACCCGTACGCCGCCTCGATCCAGCCATCCGGCGTCGGCACCGAGATGCCAAAGCCGTTGTCTTCGCAGAGGAACAAGATCGGCACGGGCAGACCTCGAAAGGCTGTAGCAAGAGCGGTATTGATAGCGCCGGCCGCGGTTGAGTGATTGGCCGATGCATCTCCGAAAGAGCACACCACCACGGCGTCCTCGGGCCATTCGCAGTCCACCTTGAGCCGGTGTGCCCGGTGCAGCGCGATCGCCAGACCCACGGCCCTCGGGAGATGAGAGGCGATTGTCGAGGTTTGCGGAATGACTGCCAGATCGGGATGGCCGAACACCTTGTGACGGCCGCCGGCAATGGGTTCATCCGCCAGGCTCATCAGCCCCTGCAGTACGTCTCGGATCGGCGTTGACCCCGGCACGTGCCTGGCCCGAGCTGCGTAGAAGGCCCCCGAGCGGTAGTGCAGCAGGGCCGGATCCGTGGGTCGTACGGCCATCGCCACCAGCGCGTTGCTCTCGTGGCCAGCCGAACCAATGGTGTAGAAGCCAAGACCTTGTTGCTGAAGCTCCCGCGCCACAAAATCCAGGTGCCGGCTCGTCACCTGTGACTCGAAAAGACTCCACCACCACGCCGACTTGTCAGAACCCAGTTGTGCTATAGCCGAACTGGATTCTGACAAGTCGGTGAGGGAGTCGCGGAAGTGACGGTCCAGGGGGTCCATCAAAGAAGTTCTAGAGGCGGAAGTTGGTATCCGGAGTGAGCTCGACGACGTCCATCTGAGCCTTCTGGAGCCGGCCGGAGTAGTCCCAGTTCATCGCTTGCCAGCGAGTGAACTGATCCAGCACCCACACGCCAGACTGCCGGGACCCGTTACCCGACTTGCCGTTACCCCCGAACGGCAGATGGGCCTCGGCACCGGAGGTGGAGTTGTTGATCGACACCATGCCGGCGCTGATCTTGTCACGGAAGGTAAACGCGTCTTTGGGATCGGTAGTGTAGATGGAGGAGGAGAGGCCGTATCCAGGGGCATTGGCCATTTCGATCGCTTCAGTCAGCGACTGATAACTGGCCACGCCGACGATTGGGCCGAAGGTCTCCTCCATGAAAAGCCGGTCACCCGGGCGTACACCGTCAACCACGACAGGGTGGTAATACAGTCCGGTCTCCGGGTCACCAACGAAGCCCTCC
>JAICEV010000280.1 GCA_025923975.1 Propionibacteriaceae bacterium | reverse complement strand
GCCGGTTCTGCCTCGCCGGCACGCACTGCCGGATTGCCGGACCGGCTCCGGATCCTGGAGCTTGGCCGAGCCGGGACGGACGGTTTCTTTGGCTTGGTCACGGTCTCACATGGTTCGTTGTCGAGGCGGGCGCCGTGCCCCGCGTCGGGCTCGATCCGGCGTACGCCGGCTCCCCTAGCTCCGCCAACGCAGCCGCAATCCGAGCCAGTGTGGACTGCCGACCGAGCAACTCGATCGACTCGAACAGCGGCGGTGAGATCCTGCTCCCGGTGACCGCTGCCCGCACCGGCCCGAATGCCAGCCGCGGTTTCAGCCCCAGATCGTCGATCAGGGCCGTTCGTAGGGCCGACTCCACAGCGGCATGATCGAATTCCGGCACCACAGTCAGTGCCTCGTAGGCCGCCGTCAGCGTCGGTGTCGAGTCAGCCGAGAGCCCGGCGTCGGGGGCGATAGTGATCTTGTCGTCGGGCAGGAACAAGAAGGCCAGCAGGCCAACTGTGTCCGAGAGGGTGTTGATGCGCTCCTGGATCAGCGGGGTTGCAGCGGCAAGTCGGTCGCGCTCTGCTGGCAGTGGCGGCTGGCTGATCAGGCCGGCCGCGGCCAGGAACGGCACCAGGTTCTCAGTGAGCTCCGCCGGCGGAAGCAGCCGAATGTGCGCAGCATTGATGGCCTCGCACTTCTTGGCATCGAACCGTGCTGGGCTGGCATTGACTCGTCGGATATCGAAGGCCTCTACCATCTCCGAAATGCTGAAGACGTCCCGGTCCTCAGCAATCCCCCAGCCCAGGAGCGCCAGATAATTCAGCAGGGCTTCGGGCAGATAGCCCTTCTGCTGATATTCGGCGAGACCGGATCCCTTGTCCCGCTTGGACAATCGCCGGTTACCTTCGCCGAGCACCGTTGGCAGATGACCGAACATGGGAGTACGCCCGCTGCCTACTCCGATCTGCCTGAGCGCGTCGTACAACACGATTTGGCGCGGGGTGGATGGCAGCAGGTCCTCACCGCGGAGCACATGAGTGATCTTCATTAGCGAATCGTCAACCGGGTTCACCAGCGTGTAGAGCGGTTCGCCATTGCCGCGGACGATGACATAGTCGGGCACGTGGGCGGCCGCGAAACGCACCGGCCCACGAACCAGGTCATCGAAAGCGATCTCTGTATCGGGCACCCGCATCCGCACCACAGATGGCGTCGACATGGCTTCCAACTCCGCGATCCGCTGCTCGCTCAGGTTGCGGCAGAAGCCGTCGTAACCTGAGGGCGCGCCCGTCGGCCGGGCCGCTTCGCGAGCCTCGATTTCCTCCCGCGTGCAGTAGCAGCGGTACGCCAACCTGGCCGCAAGTAGCCTGTTCACCACATCGCGGTAGATATCGCCACGCTCGGTCTGGATGTACGGACCGTATGGGCCGCCTACCAATGGCCCCTCGTCCCAGGTCAGCCCCAGCCAGGTAAGCGAGTCGTAGAGGACCTGGTACGACTCCTCAAGATTGCGTCCAGCGTCGGTGTCCTCCACCCGAAGCACGAACGTACCGCCGTAGTGCCTAGCGAAAACCCAGTTGAACAGCGCACTGCGTACGTTGCCGACGTGCAGGTTGCCAGTTGGGGACGGAGGAAACCGGACCCGCACCTCCTCGGGCGCGATATCGCCGAGCACACCCGAGTCGTCTCGGCCTCTGCTGTCGGCCTCCGTCACTGCTCCGCCTCTTTCGATGTCTCTTCTGGTCGGGTACCGGCAATTGGGTTGGTAAGGGTGCCGATGCCCTCGACCTCGACGCTGACCTGCTGTCCCGGCAGCACCGGCCCGACGCCCGCCGGCGTACCAGTCAAGATCACGTCACCGGGCAGCAGCGTGGTGTATGAGGAGATGTAGGCAACCAAGTCCGGAATCTTGAAGATCATGTCACTGGTATTGCCGTCCTGACGCAACTCGCCATCCACCGTAGTGCGGATCGCTAAAGCGGCAACCTCCTCGAGTCCTTGGTGCGTGGTGATCCAGGGGCCAAGTGGACAGAAGGTGTCGTAGCCCTTCGCGCGAGCCCATTGTCCATCGGTCTTCTGCAGGTCGCGGGCAGTGACGTCATTAGCGACGGTATAGCCGAAGATCACCTCAGGGACCCGCGCGATTGGCACCTCCTTGCAAATACGGCCGATAACGACCGCTAGCTCGCCCTCGAAGTCAACCCGGCGACTTGCACCCGGATAAACGATCGGCTCGCCAGGCCCAATGACTGAGGTGTTTGGCTTGAAGAACGTGAGCGGCGTCTCCGGGACATCCTGGCCCATCTCGGCTGCATGCTCGGCGTAGTTACGGCCGACCCCGACAACCTTGCTGCGAGGGATGACCGGTGCGAGTAGGCGGACGCCGTCGAGATCCTTGCGCTGCCCTGTCAACTGAACCGACATCGCCATCGGATCGCCGGTCAACACCGACACCGTTTCGGGGTAGCGCCCACCGTCGTCAGCCAGTTCCACGATGCCGTATTGGGGGTCCCCGCCAGCGGCGAAACGGGCAATACGCACCGAAGTAGCCTATCCGTCATGGTCACCGTCACGGGCCCATTGCACACTCCGCACCACGCCATCGACATCATCCGAACCAAGTGCGACGGCAGTGAGCTGAGCGAGGCCCAGATCGACTGGATAATCGCCGCGTACACCGCGAATGAGATTGCTGACGAGCAGATGGCCGCACTCGCGATGGCGGTGCTCTTTCGTGGACTAAGCCGACAAGAGCTGGACTGCTGGACCCGGGCCATGATCAACTCGGGGGAACGGCTGGACTTCTCCGGCCTCTCCCGGCCGACTGTCGACAAACACTCCACCGGCGGGGTCGGCGACAAGATCACGCTTCCATTGGTCCCCCTGGTCGCCGCCTGTGGAGCCGCAGTACCACAGCTGTCCGGTCGAGGGCTCGGCCACACGGGTGGGACGCTGGACAAGCTTGAGTCGATCCCTGGCTGGCGCGCTTCACTGAGCAACGAGGAGATGATGCGACAGCTTGAGGAGGTTGGCGCTGTGATCTGCTCACCCGGACCCGGGCTGGTGCCCGCAGACAGAAAGCTCTACGCACTGCGAGACGTGACCGGGACTGTGGAATCGATTCCACTAATCGCCTCATCAATCATGAGCAAGAAGATCGCTGAGGGCGCCAGTGCCCTGGTGCTGGATGTCAAGGTGGGCTCGGGCGCTTTCATGAAAACCCTGGAATCTGCGCGTGAGCTAGCGCAGATCATGGTCGATCTCGGTCGAGCTGAGAAGGTGACCACGGTTGCGCTACTTACCGAAATGTCGGTGCCACTAGGCCGAACCGCTGGGAACGCGTTGGAGGTGGCGGAAGCAGTCGAAGTGCTAGCTGGTGGCGGGCCTTCCGACGTGGTAGAGCTGACCGTGGCACTGGCTCGGGAGATGATCGCTGCTGTTGGGCGCGATGATCATGATCCGGTCGACTTGCTGGCTTCTGGTGCAGCCATGGACGTCTGGCGTTCCATGATCAAAGCGCAGGGCGGCGATCCTGATGCCGATCTCCCAGTCGCACGGGAGACCGATGTGATCACGGCTGAGCGCGACGGCATTCTGCAGTCGCTGGACGCCCGAGCAGTGGGTGAGGCGGCCTGGCGGCTAGGAGCCGGTCGAACCCGCAAGGAGCATGCTGTGCAACCGGGTGCCGGGGTCGTCCTGCACGCCAAGCCCGGTCTGCAAGTACGAGGGGGTCAGCCGTTGATCACTTTGCACACCGACACACCGGAACAGTTCGGCCGCGCCCACGAGGCACTCGCCACGGCGTACGAAATTGGCGATAGTGCTCCAGAGGAGCAGCCCCTCATCCTCGGCCGAGTGACATGACGGCCGCGTCCGCCCCTACTTCATCGTCGGCGTGGATGAGGCCGTAGAGATAGGCGTCGCAGAGAGCCTCCCAGGAGGCCTCAATGATGTTTTGACCGACTCCGACCGTTGTCCACGCGCTGAGGCCGTCGGTGGTCTCGATGAGCACGCGTACCGTCGCATCCGTGCCGTGGCCTTGCTCAAGGATCCGGACTTTGTAGTCGATGAGCTCAAACTTCTCGACGGCAAGGTAGGCCGGGAGCAGCGCATTGCGTAGGGCCTGGTCGAGAGCGTTGACTGGACCGTTGCCCTCCCCCACCACGCGCTGACTCTGGCCCTTGGCCGTCAGCCGTACGGTGCATTCGGTATCGGTCTCTTCGCCATGCGTCGACTGGGTGAAGACGCGCCAGGAATGCACCGTGAAGTACTCCGTCAGCTGCCCTAGCTCCCGCCGCAACAGCAGCTCGAAGCTGGCGTCCGCCGCCTCGTAGGTGTACCCGGCTGCTTCAGCGTCTTTCACCCGGTCGGTGATCCGAGCCGCAAGCTCGCGGTCGGACAGGTCGAATCCCAGTTCCTCTCCCTTGATCTGGATGTTCGCCCGACCCGCCATATCGGAAACGAGCATTCGCATGTCGTTGCCGACAATGGCCGGGTCGATGTGCTGGTAGAGGTTGGGATCCACTTTGATCGCGCTGGCATGCAGCCCCGCCTTGTGAGCGAACGACGACAGACCAACATAAGGCTGACGAGCGCTTGGTGGCACGTTCGTCACCTCTGCGATTTCGTGCGCGAGGCGCGTCGCCTCCCGCAGCGAGCCGGCCGGAAGCAGCGGCCAGCCGTACTTGAGTTCGAGGTTGGCGACTATCGAGAGCAACTCCGCGTTACCAGTTCGCTCCCCGTAGCCGTTCACGGTTCCCTGCACGTGCATGACGCCGGCATCGACCGCGGCCAGTGTGTTGGCGACGGCACAGCCCGTGTCGTTGTGGGTGTGGATGCCGAGCGGGACGCCGAGCTCGCTCGCGGCCGTCACGATCTCGCCGATCCACGGCGGCAGCATGCCGCCGTTCGTGTCGCAGAGCACGACGACCTCCGCACCTGCCTCGGCTGCGGTGCGGACTACCTCCAGCGCGTACGCCGGATTCTCGCGGTATCCGTCAAAGAAGTGCTCGCAGTCGACGAAGACCCGCTGGCCTTCAGAACGCAGATGCCGCACAGTGTCGCTGATCATCGCCAGGTT
>JAICEV010000279.1 GCA_025923975.1 Propionibacteriaceae bacterium | reverse complement strand
TGAAGCTGAGGAACAGCAGCTCCATCCAAGTGCGTGGTTGATCGGAATTGACCGCCGCGATGAAGCACCCTGGCTGAAGAAGCTGCAGCAGCTCGAACACATAGGCGAATCCCCAGGCGACCAAAGTGAATGTGGCGCCGACGGCATACAGCTCATCAGTGGTGACCGTGCGATCCGCCAGCATGTAGACCATAAGGCTGCCGGCGGCCCAGAAGTAGAAGAGTGCGTGTAAGACCGACGACGCCGCATCCAGTGCGGGGATGGGGTAAAGCTGATCGGCGATCGACAGCCCCGACGCTGCGACCGCCAGGATCACTGCGATCCAGGTAGGCCCTGGCGACTCGCGGGTCGCCCAGATTGCCAGGGCCAGCACGAGCGCCCCGAACACCTCGAAGAGAACGGCTCCGGTCCCACCCTGCTCCATGAACGGGTAGACCAGCACGCCGAGCAGCTGGACGACGAGCAAGATCGCGGAAGGATGGCTCGCAATCCTGGCCGCTACTCCTCCAGTGGGCACGACTCTCACGCGCGAACCATACCCATCGGCGCGCCCCCAGCAGAGTTGTCAGCCTCTCAGGGCTTATCCAAAGCTGAAACGCTGACAACTCGGCCACGTGACGATACAGTGCAGAGGTTCGCGGAGGACCTGGAAGTTCGGTGAGAATCCGGCACGGTCGCGCCACTGTGTGAGCTGCACAGCCATGCTCGAGTCAGACCCTCCCTTCCGACGAGCTCCGGCAACGCGGGTCGCAGGAACCCGGAGGAGGAATTGATGTCAGAGGTCACCCACGCCAAGCCCGTCGCAGTTGCGACTCCGCCCTTCTCACTCAGCCAGGTGCTGCCCTGGCTGATCTTCGCGGGGATGCTCTTGCTGGTCGCCATGTACTTCATCTCCGCTGAACAAGGTGCCGCCGCGCTGTTCTCCGGCACGGCAGTCCATGAGTGGGTGCACGACGGACGTCATCTGCTCGGCTTCCCTTGCCACTGAGCATCGGCATGATCTCAGCACGCGACTTCCTGGTTAGAGGCCTGCTCGCAGGCCTGTTCGCAGGGCTTGTTGCCTTCGGCGTGGCGTACGTCGTGGGTGAGCCATCAGTCAATGCCGCGATCGCGATCGAGGAGTCTGCCGGACTTGATCACGGTCACGCAGCCGATGAACCCGCGGCGAGCGAGGAAGCCCCTGGCGCCGAAGTGTCGCGCTTACTGCAGTCCACGCTGGGCTTGTTGACTGCGACGACGGTCGCCGGTGTCACTCTTGGCGGTCTGGTTGGAGTGATCAGCGCGCTGGCCCTAGGCCGCTTCGGCCGGCTCGGCGTACGCGGTGTCAGCCTGTCTGTTGCAGCGATCGGCTTCGTCAGCGTCAGCCTGCTGCCCTTCGTGGCCTATCCGCCGAACCCACCTGCGGTCGGCGATCCCAATACCATCGGCGCTCGCACCGCCCTCTTCTTCATCATGCTGGCCATCTCGATCATCGCCGCCACCGCGGCAGTCCTGGTCGGGATCAAGCTCACGGCTCGATGGGGCGGCTGGTACGCCACCCTGAGCGCCGTTGGAGGCTACCTGCTGGTGACCCTTACCGCCGTGGCGCTGCTGCCGAGCTACTCCGAAGTGCCAGCCGACTTCCCAGCCACCGTTCTGTACGAGTTCCGGGCTGCGAGTTTGCTCACCCAACTGGCGCTCTGGGCGACGCTCGGAGTGGCCCTTGGCGAGCTGCTGCACCGGCTGCAACGTCGCACCGATCTCGGGGTAACCGAGCCCGACTACGCGGAGCAGTCTCGGTAACGTGATCACGCCACCATCACCCGGCGTCTACGCCGAGGCCCGCCGCCGGCTCGACATATTGGCCAAGCCGCTAGGTGCGCTCGGACGGCTAGAGGATTTGGCGGCTTGGGTGGCGGCCTGCCAGGGGACGTGCCCCCCACGTCCCCTGGACCGGGTTCGGGCAGTGATCTTGGCTGGTGATCATGGCGTTTCGGCCGATGGCGTCTCTGCCTACCCGCGGGAGGTCACCGCCGTGATGGTGCGAGCCTTCGTCGCGGGTGTCGCGGGCGCCAACTGCCTTGCTCGGCAGCATGGCGTCGCATTGCGGGTACTCGAGCTGGGCGTCGACGACGATCTAGAGGATGTCCCCGCGGAGGTTTCGGCGTACCACATCGGTTCCTCCCGCCCCATCGACCAGACCGACGCGCTGACAGCCGAGGACTGCCGAGAGGCGCTGCGCGCCGGCGAGGCGATCGCCGAGGTGGAGATCGCGGCCGGCGCCGACCTGTTGATCATCGGTGACATGGGCATCGGCAACACCACGCCAGCAGCCGCGTTGATCGGCGCGACTTTCGGACTTCGGGCCGAGGAGGTCGTGGGCCGCGGCAGTGGGGTGGATGATGATCGGTTGAAGCACAAGACAGAAGTGATCGCTGCGGCGCTGCATCGGGTTGGGGAGCGCGCCGTGGATCCGTTCGAGCGACTTGCGGCGTTGGGCTCGGCCGATATTGCGGCCGGTGTCGGCTTTCTCCGCACTGCAGCCCGCAGCCGGGTACCGGTGCTGCTCGATGGGATCGTTCCGGTCGCTGAGGCTGCCGTGGCCGAGGATCTCGAGTCGGGTGTCGTGGCATGGTGCGCAGCTGGCAACCGCTCCACCGAGCCGGCGCAGCAGCTGGCTCTGGACAAGCTCGGACTGGAACCAGTTCTTGATCTTGGTCTGCGACTGGGTGAAGGCACCGGAGCGCTTACGGCGCTTCCGGTACTGCGGTCGGCCGTCCTTGCGCTACGCGAGATGGCTCTGCTTGCTGATCTCAGCCCTGTCAGTTGATCCGATCATGCTCGACGCGCTGCGGCTCTCAGTCGGGACCTTGACCATCGTGCCGTCGGGCGCTATCGCCGACATCGACCGTCGCACCGCTGCTCGGGCCATGATCATTGCGCCGCTGGCCGTACTCCCGCTGGCTGCGGCAGTCGCACTGGTGGGTTGGCTCGGGCGAGCCGTTGGGCTGCCTTCCTTGGCGGTCGGCCTGCTGGTTGTCGGCGGTCTGGCCCTCGGCAGCCGGGCGTTGCATCTGGACGGTCTGGCCGACACAGTCGACGGCTTCGGCGCCGGATGGACCGCAGAACGTTCTCTGATGGTGATGCGACGAGGCGACGTCGGGCCGATGGGTGTGGTGGCGCTGATTATTGTGATCGGTTTGCAGGCCAGCGCCACCGGGCAGCTGGTCCAGGGTCTGGCCGATGCCGTGCTGCTCGGCGTGGTGGTGTGCTGCTCGCGGGCGGCACTGTGTCTGACCTGCGTACGCGGCGTGCCGGCTGCCAGGAGTGACGGCCTGGGGGTCGCCGTGGCCGGCTCGGTGTCGCGTCCCGCGGCTGCGGCCTGCTGGCTTGCGGTGCTGCTGATCATGAGTGGGGCCGCCTGGCTGTTCGGTTACCGCCCGGCCAACGGGGTGTTGGCGACGGTGATCGCCGCCTTGCTCGTTGCGGTCCTGGTCTATCGCTGTGTACGTCGGCTGGGTGGCGTCACCGGCGACGTGATGGGTGCTGCGATCGAGGTCGCGTTCACCGCCATGATCGTCGTGATGATCATATGAGGTCACAACTGCAGGGCTCGCCCGGCCACGATCATGATCACCTCGTCGCTGGCCGCGGCCATCTCCTGGTTGAGGAGGCCCAAAAGCTCGGTAAACACCCGACCCGATCGATATTGCGACACCAATCCCCAGCCGACCTCGTTGGTCACCGCGACGGCCAAGCCACGACGAGCTCGCCACGCTGTCACCAGCTTGTCCACTTGATCATGAAAATCGTCTTGCCAGTTGTGCAGCGGCTCGTCCCAGGTGTCAAGCCGATCGATCACAGCTGTCAGCCAGGTGCCCAGACAATCGATCAAGATGGCTCCGGAAACACTCCGCAGCGCCCCGACGGCGTCGGTCGTCTCAACCGTGCTCCAATGGGCCGGCCGCCGCACGCGATGATCCGCGATTCGTGCGGCCCACTCGGCATCGGCGGCAGGATCAGGCACCGGCCCGGTCGCGACGTAGGTGACCTCGGCAAGATCGGCAAGCAGTGTCTCGGCGTAGCGCGACTTGCCGGAGCGTACCCCGCCCGTGATCAGGATGCGGCGATCAGGGCTGGTGATGTCGGGATCGATCAGTGGAGCCATCGCCGATGACTCTATCGAGGCACTGGCCATCGGCGGTGGGACTAGCGGTGGGATATCTGGCTGATCGGGTCTTCGGTGATCCCCGCCGCGGCCATCCGGTCGCAGTCTTCGGCGCCGCCGCCTGCTGGCTGGAGGTCCGCTGTTATGCGGATCGGCGCAGTGCTGGCCTGGTGCACGCAGGTGCCCTCGTCGGAGCCGCGATCGGCTTGGGCGCCGCGCTTGAGCGGCTGGCATCGAATCGCTCGTTGGCCACCGTCGTAACGACCGCAGTGGCCACCTGGGCCGTCCTCGGCGGTCGCTCGCTGAGCCGGGAGGCCGCCACAGTTGCCGGGCAGCTTGCCGGCGGGCAGTTGATCGCAGCCAGGGACCAGGTTCGCCATCTGGTGGGCCGAGACACTGCCGAACTGTCAGAGGAGGACGTGGCGAGAGCCACCGTGGAATCGGTCGCGGAGAACGCTTCGGACGCAATCGTGGCTCCGCTGTTATGGGGTGCGGTCGCTGGCCTGCCCGGATTGCTCGGATATCGAGCCGCCAACACCTTGGACGCCATGGTCGGGCACCGCTCCGCCCGCTATCTGCGGTTCGGCTGGGCGGCCGCCCGACTGGACGACCTGGCCAACTGGGTGCCGGCGCGGGTGGCCGCGCTGGCAGCCGCGGCCTGGGCGCCGCTGGTCGGTGGCACCGCCGGAAATGCGATCGATGCGATACGCCGGCACGCCGGCCAGCATCCCAGCCCGAATGCCGGCGTCATTGAGGCGGCATTCGCCGGCGCTCTCGACGTTCGGCTTGGCGGACGGAACGTATATCACGGCGTGGCGGAAGATCGCGGCACTTTGGGCAACGGTCGACCCGTCGCAGTCGCTGACATCGCTCGGGCTGCCCGTCTTGCGGCGGCGGTGTCGCTGAGCGCGTTAGCCTTAGCCGTCTTG
>JAICEV010000278.1 GCA_025923975.1 Propionibacteriaceae bacterium | reverse complement strand
GAGCGACCAGTCCGAAGTCGACCACACCCAACCGATCGTCCTCCATGAGCTTGAAGTTCCCGGGGTGCGGGTCGGCATGCAGCAATCCGACCTGGCTCGGCCCAGCGAAGAGGACTCGCACGTACTGTAGCGCAGCGGCATTGCGCCTCTCGTCGGGAAGGCGTGCCGCTGAAGACAGCGGTGCACCTTCGACCCATTCGCTTACCATCACCTTCGGCGTACTGGCCAGCACCAGCGGCACGTAGAACTCCTTGCTGCCGGCGAAGCCCTCCGCAGCCTGCTGTTGGGACTCTGCCTCGAGGGTGTAGTCGAGCTCTTCGGTGACGCGAGCAGTCAGTTCGTCCACCAAGGCGCTCACGTCCATGCCGCCGGCCAGCGGCGCAAAGACCTTGGAGAGCCGTCCGATCTGGCGCAGATCTGAGCGCAATGCCTCATCGGCTCCCGGGTACTGAACCTTCACCGCGACCGTACGCCCGTCGGCCCAGGTGGCCTGATGGACCTGGCCGATGGATGCGGCTGCGGCTGGCAGCGGGTCGAAATCGGTGAACGATCGACGCCACCCTGAACCGAACTCCCGTGCCATCACGGCATGCACTCTTGATGTCGGCATGGGAGGTGCGGCGTCTTGCAGCCGTGCCAGGTGAACTCGGTAAGGAGCTGCAACGTCCTCAGGCAGCACTGACTCGAAGAGGCTCAGCGCCTGACCGAACTTCATGGCGCCGCCCTTCAGCTCTCCGAGTACCCGGAAGAGCTGCTCAGCCGCACGCTGCTGCAGCTGCTCACTCACCTCGTCGGCAGGTGCCCCGCCCAATCGCCTGCCCAGTCCGAGCGTCGCGCGGCCAGCAACGCCGAGCGGCAGCGAGGCAAGTTTGGCCCCGCGACGGAATGCGGAACGAGCCAGCGAGTTGCCATCGATTTCAGCCGGTAGATGCCGCTCTGCACCATTGGCTGATTTGGCCGGCTGTTCGTTCATGGCCCCCATTCTGTATGGCTAAGCCAACCGCAACCACAGCTGGGATGGGCTGGCCAGCGGCGCAATCGTGTCACGAAATCGGGCCAGCTGAGCTCAAGAGTCGCTCCGGCAGCCTCCGGGCGCTCTCCATGAAGGAATGCCAATGCCTGCGTCGCTGCCACTGAGGCTGCCCATGCACGCAGCGCCGGCGGGGACTCGATGTGCAGTCGGGACAGTTGGCTCAGTACCACCGGCCATTGGGGATCGGCGTCACTGCGAGCCAAATCGGCGCAGCGCAGACACGACGTCTGGCCGGCAAGAACGAGCGGCCCGACACTCACTCCATTTCCCCAGCAGCGCACCACCAGATGCGGCTGATCGGTGCGCGACAGATGATCTGTGATCACTCGATCAAGCTCAGGGCGGTCGCAGGCCACGATGGTGAGATCCAGCGGTGCCGCTTCGGGTTTGGACCAATGACTCAAGGTGGAGATGGTCCTGCCCGCCGCTGCGAAGGCGGAGCGCAGCGCCTCTGCTTGAGAGGCCAGCACACCAGCGACGGGATAGAGCGATAGGTCAGGTGGCTCGTCGTCATAGACGTACAGGGTGCCTAGCCCGCTGGCGATGAGCACTCGGGCGATCTGATAGCCCACAGGTCCCGCACCGATCAGCCGTACCTGTAACGCTGCCAAGCCCTCGCTGTACGACGCTTCGCCGCGCTCGGTCAGCAGCCCAGCCGCGGTAAGCGCGTCAAGCGCCGATGTCACCTGCGGCGCCGTAAGTCCTGCCGCTCGAGCCGCGTTGCGAATACCGCTGGTGGGTTGTGAGCCGTCCAGCCGAGTGAGCAACGCGCTGAAGCCTTCCCCCCGAAAGACCAGCGCGGTGTCGGGATCAATGCCGACTTGGACCTCGTCCTTCGCGCGCTGAAGGACTCGCGCGTACGGCACCAATTGAGGATGGTTGAGCGGTGTCTGTGGCGTGGTTCGAGATGTCAACTGGCTCACCGAGCTAGTTTCAGGGCAGCGCGCCAACGCCAACGCGCTATCCACAGCCGAATTAAGGGGCGGCTGACTGAATTAACGCGCGGCGTAGCGGAGCAGCACGTTGTTGGAGCCGTCGAATCGGCGAGCATCAAGCAGCGTTAGGTCAACCGGAGCCTCGAAGATTGGCGTCCCATCCCCTAGCGCGGAGGGGCCGACCATCAGGTGAAGCTCGTCAACGAGGCCCTGCGCGAGCAGACCGTTCCAGGTTGTTCGGCTGCCGAAGACGAGGATGTCCCCCTCTCCGCGCTCCCTTTCCGCCGATAGCCAGTTCGCTACATCGGCTCGTCCAATCACGGTGGTCACTTGGTGCCACGGATTGTCGACGGGCACGGTGTAGGTGTCGCTAACGACCGCCTTGGGAAGGGAGTTGTAGATCCGGCTCAGCTCGCGGTTGTCTGCAGTGAGAGCACGGTTGCCGGGATCGGCGGGAGCATCGGCGATGCCGGGCCAGTAGGAGCTGAATCCTTCGAACGAGGTTCGGCCCAGTAAGACAGTGCCCGCGGCGCGGATCCGCTCGAGGTTGTATGCGTCGAAAGCTTCGTCCATGTTCAGGACCATGACATTGCGTCCCGGTCCCTCGTAGTAGCCGTCCAGAGACATGATGTTGCTGACGATCACCTGACGCATACCGGCTCCTCTCCGGACGCCAAACTAGTCATTCGTTCAGATGTACGCCGCCTGCCGCGGACGTGTATCAGGGACGGCCGCTGACGACCGTCCCTGATCAGGTGCATTGTCTTCCGGCGTTAGGCCCTACCGAGGATGCGGTTAAGGTTCGTGCCGCACACCGGGCACTTGGCCTTCGCCATCCGGGTGCCCTTTTCGTTGACGTGTACTTCGCCGGAGGCCTCCCGCTTCGCCTTACATTTCACGCAGTAGAACTCGCCGCTGTACGTCTCCGCCATGACTTCTCCTTGCTCGATGTTCGTCCGCACACTGCTCACAGCTTGCGGGACCTCGCGATGCGTCATTGACCGTCATCAGGCCACGTGACCCAGGGCGACCGTCACCTCGACAAACGCCATTCCGCTTGGACGCCCGTAACTCTACGCGAGCGGGAGGCAGGCGCTGGCGGACCCTGGAAGAAAAAGGACGAAACCTCCAGGGACATCGGGATCGCTAGCCTTCCCCTGCGAGCGTGCCGACCATCTGGAGGTTTCGTGCTCGGAACGCTATAGGCAGGCACGCGCCCCGTCAAACGGTTCTGAAAAAGCCGATTTCCACCAAATGTGGACAACCATGTGGAAACGATGTGCACCGCTCACCCCTGGTTTGTGGACCACACTCGTCCTCCGCCAGAGGCTAGGCGTGGGCTGTGTGGAAACCTCTTAAACCAGTGGTCTGCTCTACTTTGTCTGACTATATATAGGCCAGTCTCAAGGACTGATTCAGATTTTGAGGACGGTAGGTTGTCTCCTACCGTCCAAGTCTCTAGCTGAAGTATTCGCAGCCGTTTCATGGCCAGTCGGCTCGGAAGGGGACATTTTGACTCAGCCACCGCTGCCGTTGCCGAAGCGAGGCGGGGAAGTCAGGAAAGGTCGCGGGAGGCCGCACTCGAACAGGAGCGAGAAGCCGCAGTCCGCTGCCGTCAACAGCCCGCGAGTCGAGGTTCGGCGGAGCAGTCGTCGTACCCGGACAGTGACGGCCTATCGGGAACGGGACACCATCGTCGTCTTGATCCCGCAACGCATGTCAAAGGCGGACGAGCAGACATTCGTCCGGGACATGGTCAAGAAGGTCCTCGCCCGAGAGGCGCGCACATCCGCGCCCAGTGGCGACGAAGCGCTTGCCTCCCGGGCTCGCGAGCTCGCGGCTACCTACCTGACGCCGATTGTCAACCAGATGCCTGAGCCG
Source organism: Propionibacteriaceae bacterium (assembly GCA_025923975.1). GTDB lineage: Bacteria > Actinomycetota > Actinomycetes > Propionibacteriales > Propionibacteriaceae > Microlunatus. The sequence goes on along the minus strand of JAICEV010000278.1, from coordinate 1,236 downwards.
ACCGCTGTTTCCTGGGTGACAAATCAGCAACAGCGTTGGGGCTCATGCACACCGAGCACTGGACTCATCAGGCTGTCTCACCGTCTGCAGCCCATGCCCGCCTGGGTCGTTGACTACGTGCTGCTTCACGAGCTGGCCCACTTGGTTGAGCCGACCCATTCCGCTCGCTTCTGGAGCCTGGTCAGCCGATATCCCGCGGCAGAGAAAGCCAAGGGTTACCTGGAGGGATACCTCGCAGGCCAAGGTCGGCAGGCTGAGTCCTCTGATGTCGACTGAGTCAGGCGCTCGCCGCCGCGTCGCAATAGTGCTAGCTCGCTATGACGCTTCAAGCGCGACGCCAGACGGCATTGAGCCAGAAGCCTTTGCCGCTGCGTGCCTCCTTGATTCCTACGAGGTCGTGGCGGACCTGATCGAGGTCACATCAGGCATCGCCGGCCCTCCTTCGGTATCCGAAATGCTCTGGCCGGGAGCTCTACATCTGCCAACCGATGTCACTGTGCCGATCATGGCCCAGCAGCTGAGCGAGATCGCCGATGAGCTAGTAGTGCTGCCTGCGGATCTGCCTGACTTGCCGGGGCTCGTGCTCGCCAAGTTGTTCAAGGTCCTGCACCGGACGGACATCGCGATCGCGCCGGAGCGAGCCGGAAGCGGCTGCGCTGCAATCGGAGTGTCGCTGCCGCTGGCCGAGTGGATCCCTGACGACGCGTTCGACCTGGACGACAACCCGTACTCGCGGCTGAGTGCAAGCGCCCCACGTCGCAGCCGATGCACCCTCTCGCCTGCCTGGCACCGGCTGCGAGCGCCGGCTGACGTCAGTCGGCTCGACCCAGGTCTGGAGGGTTGGGAGGAAACCAGAGCGTTGCTCGCAGGTCGGGCACTCGCAAGCGACTGATGGACATTCCAGCGCCTAGATCTTCGAGTCACTGGGATGCCGGGGAAACCCTGGCGGAGCGCTTTCGGGCACATGCCGCCGATGCTGAGCACCTCTACGGGTATGCCACGCGGGGCATGGCCGACGATTGGGACTCCGGTGGCACCATCCGCGATGTGTGTCGTGGATACGAAAATGCTCCGCGCGGGGCGGTGATACACCTCCGGCTGCTGGCTGGAGTATTCCGGCTCGTACTGACCGGCCGGGCTCCACAGCTGATCGGTTCTACCCATGCCTGGGCGGCACTGCGCCCGCGTCACAAGCCTGGCCAATGATGCGCGAGGTGATCGGCGCGCACATCGAGG